>CAIVAP010000253.1 GCA_903903945.1 uncultured bacterium
AGGCTGTATCGCGAACGGGGAAGAATTGATGAAGCCCTCAAAATTCTGGAGAAACTGTTCGTGCAGCAACAACAGCAACAAGGGGCGGTCAGGCAGCAAACCTAGATCTGCATCGTCCTTGCCATTGAGCGCACCGACCAGCCGGCTTTGTCGCATTAGAACCAGTCACACCTTCACTGCTGTAGTAAATGACTGACAAACAAACTCCGCTTCTGGAGCAGTATTTCCGCATCAAGAGTCAACATCCGGATAAGATTCTCTTCTTCCGCATGGGGGACTTCTATGAAATGTTTGGTGAGGATGCAGAAATTGCCGCGCCAATTTTGGGGATCGCATTAACTTCCCGCGCCCACGGCAAAACCACGCGTATGCCGTTGGCCGGAGTGCCGTATCATGCCGCCGAGAAATACCTGTCGCAACTAATCAAGGCCGGTCTCAAAGTCGCCATCTGCGAACAAACGGAAGATCCCAAATTAGCCAAAGGGTTGGTCAAACGGGAGGTGATTGAGATTATCACGCCGGGTACGGTTACGGTCGACAGCGCTTTGCCGCAGTCTGAAGAAAACATGGTGGTTTCGATCTTTGGCGAGTCCAAAGGTGATCTCGGTATGGCGGCGGTTGAGATCACGACCGGTCGCGTTATCGTCTATCAGGGGGACTGGGAATCGACCTTCGACAAGATCGAATCGCTTTGCCCGCACGAAGTACTGATTGCTGACGGGAGTTTCAATTTGCTTGCTCCGAGACTGGCGCGTCTGGCCGCTCAAATCACTCGCACTGAAGATTGGAAATTCCAGTTTGACGATGCCTCACTGCGAATCAGGAAGCATTATCAGGTTCACTCATTGGAAGCATTCGAGTTGACGGCGTTTCCGTATGCGGTTTCGGCGCTGGGTGGGTTGCTTGCTTACATAGAGGAAATCAAGTTCGTGGTTCCTCAACATTTGAACCCGCCACGACTGGCTGACGATGCGGATCAAGTCTATCTGGACGCCGCCACGATTCGGAATCTGGAAATTCTGCAGCCAAACACCGGTGACAGGAAAGAACATGCGCTCCTGGGACTCCTTGATTTCTGCCTCACCGCAGGTGGCAAACGGTTGCTGGCGCGCTGGCTGACGGCGCCACTAAAGAACATCGAGCGGATCAAAAACCGCTTGCAATCTGTCGAGCGGCTATTGCACGACGATAATCTGCGGCAGCAACTCACAGACGTTCTGAGTGGATTCGCTGATTTGGAGCGGCTCTCCGGAAAGCTCGGTTATCGCAAAGCGAATCCGCGCGATCTTATACAACTCAAGACAAGTCTGCGGCAACTTCCGACAATTGTGCAGTTTCTTTCGGAGGCCAAGACCGTGCTCTTTGCCGACATCGCCGCCAAGCTTCCTGATCTTACCGAAGTCGCTCGATTGGTTGACAGCGCGATCAAGGACGATCCTCCGTATCTGATTAATGGCGGTTCTCTTATCAAGGAGGGCTACGACGAACAGCTTGATCAACTCAAGGCATCGATTGCGGATGCCGTCGACTACATCGCCGGCTTGCAGGAGACGCTGCGCCGCCAGACCGGTATTCCGTCGCTGAAAGTTGGCTACAACTCGGTCTTCGGCTATTATATCGAAGTCACCAAGCCTCATTTAGCTCTGACGCCGTCGAGTTTCGTCCGCAAACAGACGCTGGTCAATGCGGAACGTTTCATAACGACGGAGCTCAAGGAGAGGGAAGAAGTGATTCTCGCGGCGGAAGAGAAAATCAACAAGCTCGAAGAAGATATTTTCCTGCGAGTGCGCGACCAGATTTCAGAGCATGTGGACGAAATCAATGTTGCCGGACAGGCAATCAGTGCTGTGGACGTGTTGTTGTCTTATGCCACGGCCGCGCGTCGCTACAACTATAGCAAACCCGAACTCAATGACTCTCATCGCATCGAGATCACCGAGGGACGTCATCCGGTGATTGAACAACTCTTGCCAAGGGGTGACTTTGTGGGAAACGATACCTGCCTCGATATCGCCGCCGAGCAAGTTCAACTGCTGACCGGACCAAACATGGCCGGCAAATCGACTTATCTGCGACAGGTTGGGCTGATTGTCATTATGGCACAGGCCGGCTCATTTGTACCGGCGGACAGGGCAGTTATCGGAATCGTCGATCGAGTGTTCACGCGCGTCGGAGCTTCCGATCGTCTGGCGTTAGGTGAATCGACATTCTTAGTAGAGATGAACGAGACCTCGCGTATCCTGAGCAACGCAACGCGACAGAGTCTGATCCTGCTCGATGAAGTCGGGCGCGGGACATCAACCTACGACGGTTTGGCAATTGCCTGGGCGCTGTGCGAGATGTTGCATGAAGACTCGCAACTGCAATCCCGCACGATCTTCGCGACTCACTTCCACGAACTAACCGAGCTGGCGTCTCTCTTTGGGCGTATCCGTAATTATCAGGTGCAGGTCAAACGTCATCGCGACAAAATTATCTTTCTGCGCAAGGTAGTTCCGGGTGGTTGTGACGACAGCTTTGGTATTGAAGTCGCCAAACTTGCGGGTGTTCCCGACAAGTTGACCGGACGGGCGAAGGAAATACTCAAGGAACTGGAAGAAGGAAGCTTCGAACCGCTGAAAGCTCGTTCGAAGAAGAACCTGATGCGCACAAACCAGCTTGGTCTTTTTGGCGGGGAACCTTCGCCAACCGCCGAGCGTATGCGAGATATTGTTGTTGAACAGCTCACGCCGATAGAAGCGCTCAACTTGCTCGTGGAGCTCAAGCAGATCGCAGATGAGGAAAATGGCGCCAAAGATTAGGCTGTTGCCGGATGTTCTGATTAACAAAATCGCAGCCGGTGAAGTGATTGAAAGACCAGCCTCGGTTGTCAAGGAACTGGTTGAGAATGCTCTTGACGCCGGAGCCACGTCCGTAACCGTCAACATCTCCGAGGGTGGGCTGGCACTAATTGAAGTCACCGACAATGGCTGCGGTATGACGCCGGACGATCTCAAGCTGGCCATCTGCCGTCACGCGACCAGCAAAATCGAAAAACCGGAAGACCTCTTTGATATCCATTCGTTCGGTTTTCGAGGGGAGGCGTTGCCATCGATTACTTCTGTATCCCAGTGCACGATAAAATCGCGAATGCGCGACGCTACGAGCGGCTATCTGCTTGAGATTTCCGGTGGCAAATTGACTGAGGAATCTGAAACCGGCTGTGATCATGGCACATTCATCGCCGTGCGCAACTTGTTTTTTAACACACCGGCGCGCCGCAAGTTTTTGAGATCACCATCCTCGGAAGTGCGACGCGTGGTGGAAGTTGTCGAATCTCTGGCTGTCAGCAATCCGCAAACGGAGTTCGTGGTCGATTCCGACAACCAGCGGCTAATTGACTTAGCCACTGCTACTGACAGAATAGAACGAGCCAAGCAACTGTTTGGTATCTCTTTGGCGGATAAGTTCGTGCGGGGCGAACGTAGCGGTGACGGATTGCACCTGGAAGTCTACCTATCCAAACCGGAAATCTGCCGACGCAATCGCTCGCGAGTAATGATCCTGGTCAATAACCGCCGCATCGAATCAAAAGCGCTGTTTGCCTCCCTAACCTCGGCCTACGGTGAATTCTTGACACATGGCATGTATCCTCAGGGCGCAGTGTTCATTACGATCGAACCGTCGCTGGTTGATGTCAACGTTCATCCGGCCAAATCAGAAGTGCGCTTTGCTGACGAACGAATCATTTTTCACACCCTATATCATCTAGTCAGAGAGTCCTTGCTTGGCGGTAGTGCTTTGCCGGGAGCTTTTGGTCTGGGTCAGTCACGCGGTTCCGGCAGTTCAACGCAGTTAGGTCATCAGGGCGCTACCCGACAGTCGGTCCGCGACTTCTTCGGTCAATCGACTTCAGCGGCAGTTCAATCGGAGGAGTCGTTGGCAACGATCTTTGGCAAACCTGCGGCGGATAACGCAGATCACACACATTCCCACTTCGAAGAGGCTGTGGCACATGGAGCCTCTGCCCCAACAGAGGAAACGGGTTCGCCCTCAGCGGCTTACGTTACCCGCAAGGCGCTGGGAATCAGCGGGGAAGTCAGATTTCAGCAATTGGCTTTGATGTATGTCGTTGCGCTCACGGCGGACAGTGTCTTCATAATTGACCAGCACGCAGCCCACGAGCGAATCCTTTACGAGATGGCTATGAAGTCGCTCGCGGCACGCACGATTACCGGCCAGCAGTTGCTATTTCCAGTGCCGATTCACCTTGAACCGAATGATTTCTATACCTTTAGCCAGGAGCAAGACACCTTCGCGGCTCTTGGATTTTTGCTGGAAAGTTTCGGCCCTCGACAACTTCAGTTGACGGCGGCTCCAGCGATCCTGGCTGGAAAAAATCCGGAGATTCTATTTAGGGAACTACTGGATGATTTCGGGGGGATTACGGGTGACAGCCAGAAACGCTTCCAGAAAAAAGCCGCCTCGTTTGCCTGCCGAGGCGCGCTGATGGCTGGTGACCGGATGGATGATCCCGGCATGAGGGCGCTCTTTTCGGGTTTGCTGGCGGCAGAGAATCCTTATGTCTGCCCCCACGGCAGACCGACCATGATTCGGCTTTCAAAGGATGAACTTGATGTCCGCTTCGGCAGGATCTGACAGATTGATTATCCCGGCGATGGTTGGTGCGACTGCCGTGGGCAAGACGGCAGTGGCATTGGAGTTGGCAAAGCAGCTTGATCTTGAAATCGTCTCCTGCGATTCACGCCAAATATATAAGTATCTTGACATTGGCACGGCCAAACCGACCCCAAGAGAACTTGGCGGTCAGCCGTATCATCTTATAGATTTCGTTGAACCCGATCGTTTGTACTCGGCCGTTCGCTACAGAGACGCTGCAAGAGACGCGATCGCCGACATTGTTGGAAGAGGCAAAGTACCGCTGATTGTGGGGGGTGCTGGCCTATATCTTAAAGCATTAATTTCGGGTTTTTTCACAACTCCAGAGGCTGATGCGTCTTATAGAGAGGAGTTGTCAAGGCTAGACCCAGAGGAGTTGCACGTCCGACTGGAGGGGATTGACCCAGAGACGGCGGCGGAAGTGCCTGTAGGTAATAGGGTTAGGATGATCAGGGCGCTTGAGATTTTCCACATGACCGGCAGACCGAAATCCGAACTGAAGCGAACCGGGGCTTACCCGAGCAATGATTTCGAGTTTCGGGTTTTCTGGCTAACCCTTGATCGCAAAAAACTTTATCAATTAATAAATCTACGGGTCGATAAAATGTTTAGGGAAGGACTAATGAGCGAAGTTGAAACATTGGTTAATATGGGTTATGGAAATTCCCCGGTTTTGACAGGTACCGTCGGCTACAAAGAGGCGTTAGAGCATCTCAGCAGCCAACTAACGCTTGATCAGTGTCTCCAGTTGATCAAGCAGAAGACGCGTAACTATGCCAAGCGGCAGATTACCTGGTTCAAGAAAGCGGATAACCAGGTTTTCGTAGATGGGGACAAGCCCGGTTGGAAGGATTTTCTTTTTGCCGAGATTGACAAATTAAAACTTGACAGCAAATTGCTGTAAGTCATATCTTCCAACGGCTTACATGTTTCGGTAGCAGGGAGAAAACTGAAGATGACAAGATTCTTACTGATTCTAATGATGGTGACAGTGTTGCTGGCGGGATGTTCTTCAGTTGTCAGAGATAGATCAACTATGGGGGACATTCCAGCCAAGTGGGCGGCGACTGCTGAAGACGAGACTGCCAATAGCGGTGTCGACTCCTTGAAGGACGCGGCGGATGAAGAAGATCAGCAGGCTCAACAGGTCATGGAAGAGATTCGTCTGGCAGAGGAATACTACGCTTACGGCGTACAGGCCAATGGCGCCGAACGCTGGCAAGAGGCTCAATATAATTTCGAGAAGGCGCTTTCGTTGCTGTCGGAACTCAATATCGACAGGGAAGATAAGAGTGCGGCTGGTTATAGCTACGGCAAACTGATTGACGACATTCGCGCAGAATACAAGCTTACGCTGCTTTATCTCGCGACGATTCCCGGCGAAGCATCCAGTCAGGCTTTCGTCGACCGTTTTGGTGAAATCGACGACTTCGGCAAGCTGAAGGACGAGAAAGTCATTACCACTGTAGACACTCATCAGGAATATGATATTCCAGTGGTTGTCAACGACCAGGTTGAAAACTGCATCGTCTATTTCCAGACGATTGCCCGTGATTTCTTTCAGGCGGCTCTGACTCGCAGCGGTCGGTACACTTCCCTGATGATGAAAATCCTTGAGGAGGAACGTGTTCCGCGTGATCTGGTCTATTTGCCGATGATCGAATCGGGGTTCAAGACCAATGCCTATTCGTGGGCAAGCGCCGTCGGTCCGTGGCAGTTTATCAGTTCTACCGGTCGACGCTTTGGTATGGAACGTGATTGGTGGCTCGATGAGCGACGCGATTTCGAGAAATCCACGCGCGGCGCGGCGCGGTATCTCAGGTATCTCTATGAGCGATACGGGGATTGGTACTTGGCGCTGGCAGCCTATAACGCCGGCGAGGGCAAGGTTGACCAAGTTATCAAACGCGACGGAACAACGGACTACTGGCACATGTCGCACTTAAAGCGCGAAACCAGGGACTACGTACCGCTATTTCTTTCATCGATGATCATAGCGAAGAATCCCGAGAAATATGGTTTTGTTCCGTTCTACGACGATCCGTTGCAGTACGATGTTGTCACTGTCGACAAGCCGCTTGATCTCTATGAGGTCGCCAGCACGCTTGGCACAACCTATGATTATCTAAAGACGCTTAATCCCGAACTGCTGCGGAAGGTGACTCATCCGCATAAAGAAAGCTATGCCTTGCGAATTCCCTCTAACCAGAAAGAGAAATTCTGGGCCTCTTACGACCAGCTTGCTTCGGCTCGTTCCGCGACGCTGGTTCACCATACTATCGGCAAAGGTGAGACGATGTCGCTGATCGCCAAGCAATACAGCATCAGCACTCAGGCGCTGGCAGACGCTAATAACTTGAGCAAAAAGCAGCGACTGGCGGAAGGCCGGACTCTGCTGATCCCGGTGCCGCAATCGGCACGGGAGGATCGCCCGACCCAGCAGCTCAAACGTAAGAGTTACGATGCTCCTCATGCCACAGAAGGGGGATCGGATCTGTATGTGGTTCGTAAGGGCGACAGCATGGCGGACATTGCTTCAGCCCATGGCACTACTGTCAACCAACTTGTGATGGTCAATGGACTGGACAAGTCGTCGCGGATCTATCCGGGGCAGGTGCTCAACGTCGGCGTCAAGCGGTTCTCCCAAAGTCGGCAGAGTGCCAGCGCACCGCGCGCATCCAAATCACAGCACATCATGACCTACAAGGTTCGCGAGGGGGACTCGATGGATAAGTTGTCCAAGCAGTATGGTACGACTTCCGCGAATCTGGCGCTACTAAACGGCTTTGAGAACAATCGCCGCCTGCGAGTGGGACAATTGATCAATGTTCCGGCGCGCAGCAGCGTGGGCAGCAAAGCTAAGACAGCAGCCAGCATCCTTACGTATGTAGTAAAGGTTGGCGATACCCTGTGGGATATCGCGAGCGCATTTAGGTGCAGTGTCGAAGAAATTGTTAAACTTAATAACCTGACCTCACTGAAGCTCAACGTTGGAGACCGATTAAAGATCGCCAAGAGTTAAGGGATTAACGTGGCACGGACGCGGGATATAGTCATTGGCGTCATCATCGGGGGAAGCTTTCTGGTTTTCTTCCTGATAATGGCCATTACACTAATTTATGGCCGGTTTGGAGAAGCGGACGGTTTCTCCGGACTGGGCAGCAAAGTTGCGATCGTCAATTTGAACGGCGTGATTGCGTCTTCCACCGAGATCGTCAGACAGCTCGACCGTTGGGGCAGGGACGATAATGTTCGCGCGATCGTGTTGCATATCAATTCCCCCGGCGGTGGCGTGGCGCCATCGCAGGAAATCTACGACAAGGTCATGAAAGTGCGCGCCAGTACCAGCAAACCGGTAGTGGTATCGATGTCCTCCGTGTGCGCCTCCGGAGGATACTATATCGCATGCGCTGCCGACAAGATCATGGCAGTGCCGGGAACGGTCACCGGTTCGATCGGTGTCATTTTCGAATGGCCGGTTGTCAACAAGCTTTTGGATAAGGTTGGCGTTCAATATGAAACGATAAAGTCAGGCAAGGTGAAAGATGTCGGTTCTCCGTTTCGTGAAGCTAACGACACCGACCGAGCTATGCTGCAATCAGTTGTGGATGATACTTACGATCAGTTCGTGAGTGTCGTATGCGAACGGCGCGGCATTCCGCGTGATTCGGCTGTAGCTATGGCGACCGGGGCAATCTTCACCGGCAGGCAGGCGCAGAAGCTGGGGCTGGTTGATTCGCTTGGCACTTTCGATGATGCCGTCGATTTGGCGGGCGAGCTATCGGGGTTGGGTAAGAATCCCAACCGCATCAAAGAGACTACGCGTCGGACAGTGACGATCTTCGATCTTCTGGGTAGCCTGACGAACATTGATTTGGGCAGACTTCTTGACAGCGGGCAGGATTTGGTGTCGCCAAAGCTGCAATACATATTCAACTAAGGGTGAACGTGGACTGGCGGACGGAAAAAACACTGGCACGGAACTGAATAGGAGCATACTATAAATCGGTTGATGAAACTGAGGGAGGGTGACCCCAAATGACGAAGGCAGATTTGGTCGAGAAAGTCGCCGAAAGGACTGGATTGACCCGAACCGATGTGGCGGTAGTGGTCGATTCGTTTCTCGACACCATAAAGAAATCGATGGAGGAGATGCAAAACATCGAAATCCGCGGTTTCGGCACCTTTAAGATCAAGTTGAGAAAAGCTCGCAAGGCGCGCAACCCGCGGACGGGAGATGAAGTTCCGGTACCGGACCGCAAGGTGCCGGTGTTCAAACCGTCGAACGAGTTCAAGGATCTGATCACCAAGCTACCATTGCAGTAGAGGAGATCCGATCGAGTACAAGCGTTTAAGAGCGTAGAGTCTTCCCGATTCGTCTGTCAAGAGGTATATTCGGGCAGGGAATTTGGCTATTACTCCTTGCCATGGGGTCAAGGTACTATCAGGCTAAGGGTTAACGAATCAATCTTTTTGCTTGCGCGGTTTTCTGATAAACGCTATACTACGTAGCTGAATTTAAGTGAACTCTTACGGAGGTTGAATGCCCAGCGGCAAAAAACGTAAGCGTCAGAAGATCAAGACGCACAAGCGGAAAAAGAGAAGAAGACGCGATCGCCATAAAAAGAAGATCTAGTTGAAACGGGCACCGGTTGGTGCCCGTTTTCATTTCTACTTTTCGGATTCATCGTGGGTGCACGCCGTCCCCCCCTACGGTTCGTAGCGGCGCACGGCGTGCGCCTATATCTGTTGCGGCTGGTCTTAGCGGGGCGGGTTGAGTGTTGGGGGGGCGTAACCTGCCGCGTTCGCATCGGAGAGCACACACTACTGGCAGGTCACAATCCGGCCATTGCAGCGAACCATCGCGAATTTCACCAAAGAACGTTTCCGCAGGGTACAACGTCTCCCCTCCACAGCCTGCCGGATCAAGACCTGCCAGAACGACAAGTCCTGCACAAACTTCTGCTTGACATGCGGGTCCCCAAACAACACTTTTCCAAACACAAAAGTTGCAGTTCACGCTGAAGTGGAGACGTGCGAGTTTGGTTTTGTAAAGCAGGAGTATCTCATGCGGACGTTACTTAGCATTGGAGTTTCACTTTGTATGGTGCTCGTGTTCTTCGCAGGCTGTTCGGAAGACAATATTACCAATGTCGCCGACACGGGGGGGGTGATTTTTGGCAGAGTAATACCGGCGGCGGCTGGTATCGAAGTAGCTGCATGGCAAGCCAGGCTGATAGGAAAGACCGATACAGACAGCCTGGGATACTTTACCTTAGCCGGGCTTAAGGCGGGACTTTATGAGATCAGAATAAGTCGCCCCAGCGGGATAGTCCAAGTGGTGAAGGATGTCGAGGTCCCACTTGCGGGGAGTAAATCGCTCGGCGAAATCCAGTTGAATCTCCAGTGGCCGATCACCAACTATTCACCCAGGGATGGAGCGAAAGGAATCTCTCCCACATCTCCGGTCATTTCTATCAACTCGGAAGTCGCTTTGGATCTGAATTCACTCAATACCTATGCGGTTTGGAATCCGACCCTCTCCGGCGAATGGCAACCAAACTACGGCTACAGTTCGTATGAATTCACTCCCAGCGTGCAGCTTAAGACCTCGACCAATTACCGGCTGACGCTGAATCCCGGTGTAAAGCTTGCCTCCGGTGAGGAGTGGGGTCAGACGTTGACCTTTGCATTCACGACGGATAATATGCGCGTGTTGACAGTGAATTGGAGTGCCTATGGTCCAGCAAATCATGTGGTCTACCCCGGTTACACTGGAGCGCTGTTCTCAGTCACCTTTTCAACCTACTTGGATGAGTCCAGCATTGATGCCGGTGTCAAGGTGGAGCCAGAATTCGAGTTTACGACTGATATGTACTCGGAGCCTTCGTCGACCGTAACCATTGGCTGTGGTGGCGGACTAAAGAGCGGGACTACATATCGGATATTCCTTACCAGGCAACTGAAAGACATTTTGGGAGACAGTCTGTCGAGCACAGACACTTTGACTTTCTCAACCGAGAGATTTCGAGTGACAGATAGGAACTATCCCAACTCGAGGACGGACATTCCTCCGAGCACTAGCACTCCTCTTCTTGATTATCATTACAATCTTGCCGTGGACAAATCCTCTGCTACATCGGCGGTGACGATCGAACCTGCAGCAGCGATTAGAGTACAGATACAGGAGTATTCTAATGAGTTGACCGTATCTGCACCCAACGGGCTTCTGCCGGGAACCAGCTACACAATCACGATTTCTGCCGACTTGACTTCTATCGACGGTAGCAAGATAGGAGAGACTGACTCAGTTGTTCTGACTACTCAGGCCCTGAAAGTTACGAGCTTCTCGCCTCGCGGTGATTCTTATCCTAGCGATGGAGACACGCTAATCGATCCAGGTTCAAACAGCTTCAATCCAAGAATCAGTTTCAACGCTGATATTGATCCCGATTCGTTCAATATTGCCGCGTCGTTTTTCCCGGACATCGAGGGTTTCTGGTACCTCGTTACTCAATCCTATTCAACACCCTACCTGGCCTTCTTTCCCACGAGCGAGGTAGCGTTGCTCCCCGAGCAATTATATGGCCTTCGATTGAAAGGGGATGTTGGGATAGGGATGGGCATTGGGCTCGTGCGGGATACGACGATTTATTTCCGTACGAGACCGGTCATGATAACAAACCTCTATCCTTCGCCCGGATCCCGATCTGTGAATCAGTACCAGTACGTTTCAGTCCAATTCAATACGGAAATGGATACCGCGAGCACTCGAGCAGCATTTCAGATGACAACCTATGCGGGCATTCCGGTGACAGGATCGATTCGCTGGGATAGTGAGCTACAGATGCAGTTTGACCCGGGAAGACTCCAGACAGGAGAGACTTACCAAGTATACGTAGATACAACAGCTCGCAGTAAGTCCGGAGCGAATCTCAAGGAGCGAGGACACACATTCTTCAAAGTTGGCGATTAGCAGCAGCAGTGCACTCAGCTCATACCTGTGACCCAGCATCTACAGGACCCTTACTGAGGTTGAATGCCCTGTCGCAGTTTCGATCAACATCGTTATCCTAACCGCAAGGGTTCGAACCTGCTGAACTGTCAATTTGCTAATGTCCATGAGGTGAAGGTATAGTGTATTGATGCTCTGCGCAAGGACGGGATATTCCACGAAGTAGGTCGAAAGGCTTGTCCTTTCGACACCTTGTCAAACGCAAACCGACTTGAAAAATGTCGAAACCGCAAGGGTTTCGACCCACCAAACTCACTAGAACATGCGTCCTTTCGTCGGACAGAACATGTTGCAGTGACGATCGGAAAAGAATTCCCAGACAGACAAAGACACAGTCGAGCGCACCGTTCTGTTGCTCTGTAAGTTATTGTAGAATAAGGCGTAAGAAGTGACGCGGTTTAGCTGAAGTCCGGCACGAAATTTGATCTGTCCGAGCTCGTATGAAGCTGCGCCGGATCATATTCATCTTCGTGCTTTGCAGCATCACCTGGTTCATGCGATCCTACGCCACGAACGTCAGCGACTTCAAAGTCAACGACGATTTTGGCATGACCTATCAGGGCTACAGCAATATCGCCACCGATCTCAACGGCGATTTTGTCGTTTGCTGGTACGACAAGCGCAACGGCAATAACGATATCTACATTCAATTGTTTGACCGCAGCGGCACCCGTGAGGGGACGAATCGGCGCGTCAACGATGATACCGGCACAGACGAGCAGCTCAAGCCGTCCATGATGAAAGACCAGTCGGGCAAGTTTGTGGTCGTTTGGCAGGACTACCGCGCCAATGGCTATCCGAACAACGCCGACATCATGGGGGAACGTTTTCTGGCTGACGGTACTGTTCAGGGGGCGAACTTCAAGACTAATGACGACTACGGCACTGAGACCCAGGGCTGGCAGGATATTGACTGTGATGATTATGGCAATTTCGTCGTGGTCTGGGAAGACAATCGCAATGGCAATTACGATATCTACGCGCAACGCTATCATAAGTCGGGGACCAAGCTTGGGGCCAATTTCCGCGTCAATGATGATGCCGGTACTGCTTACCAGCATAACCCGCGCGTGACCGTGGACGGCACGGGGAATTTCGTAGTTGTCTGGTACGACAACCGCTCCGGCAGGGATGACATTATCGGCCAGCGATTCAATGCCTCTGGTGTTGCGCAGGGAACAAATTTCATGGTCAATGACAATATCAAGAATGAAAAGCATGTAATGCCCGATGTCGCTTGCGACTACAACGGCAATTTCACGGTCGTCTGGATCGACTACCGCAACGGGAGCTACCCGACAAACCCCGACATCTATGGCAAGATGTACTGGGCGGACGGAAGCAATCGGAGCGGCAATTTCAAAATCAACGCCGACGGCAGTCAGGCGTCCCAGTTGGAACCGGTTGTCGGGATGGACTACTTCGGCAACTACATTGTCGCCTGGCGGGATGATCGCGAAGGCAACAATGACATCTATGCACAATACTATGACAATACGGGTCGTCTCGTTGGTGGCAATTATCGCGTCAATACTGATGTTGGTCTGTCGACGCAATCGTTTCCAAATGTCACGATGGACGGAATCAATATCTATTACACATGGACGGACGATCGCAATGGCAGCTTTGATGTCTATGCGAGGATCAGCGAATATGGTTCGCCAGCGATGGTGATTACTCCGATGAGCTTCCAGTTCACAGCGGAATTGGGAGCGGGCAATCCAGCGACACAGAACTTGCTTATCAGTAATCTCGGCTATGGCATACTCAACTGGCGGGCGACGTCTAATCAGAGTTGGCTACAAGTCACGCCCGCGACCGGTACGGCGCCGTCAACGGCAGTCGTGTCGGTGAATACAACAGGTTTGGTGTACGGTAGTTACAACGGACGAATCACCATCGCAGATGTTTCCGGAAAGGATTCATTGCGGACGGCGGTCGTGGCGTTGGATATTACCGCGCCGGTCATGCAGATCATTCCGCAGACAATCAGTATCGAGGCGCACCTGGGAGTGCCGCCGCCAGACGACAAGTTTGTACAGATTAACAACACGGGGTCAGGCACGCTCAATTGGACGTTGTCCGGTATGCCGTCGTGGCTGCGCTTTTCGATGACGTCCGGAACCGCGCCATCAGCAACCGACATAATCATTCTCACCGACTCGATACCCGCGCTGGGGCAATACACGGCGAATGTCGCAGTCACTTCAACGCAGGCGGTCAACTCGCCGGAAACTCTGACCGTGCAGTTGAGCTATCTTGCCGATGTGCCGATCATCGCGACTGACCCTGATACAGTTCATCTGACATTCGCCGTCAATGCGACGACGATTACTCCTCAGGAGCTTGTCATTTACAACATCGGGGCTGGCACTCTCAACTGGACAATCAGTGCGGATGCAACTTGGGTTTCGCTGAGCAGTGAGATGGGAGTGGGTGATGCGGTAGTCAATGTCGGCGCACAGCCGTCGATGTTGACAGTTGGCGATCATTATGGCCAGCTCACAATTACCGATCCGAATGCCTACAACTCGCCGCACTATGCGGTCGTACATGCGCAGGTCACCGATACACCGCCGATAATACAGGTGGCTCCGGATAGCATGAGTTTCCTCTGCTATGACACCGGTCCACAGGACAGCGCGCGGACGGTCTCCATCACGAACGGAGGGGGTGGTAACATGTCGTGGAGTGTGACCGAGAACGCAGTTTGGCTGTCATTCAATCCATTATCGGGGAGTGGCGCCGGTCAGACGTCTGCAACAGTGAGTACCGGTGGATTGCCGAATGGGAACTATACGACCTGGGCGTACTTCAGCGCGCCGGGAAGCACTAATCTAAGAGATTCGATTTTCGTGCGTCTACAAATAGCGGCTTGGTTGCCGAAAATCTGCGGATTGCCGCCATCGCTGCAATTATTAGCGCGCGAGAATCTGGCATTTGCCGACACACAGGCAGTGACTGTAAACACGTGCGCGGCGCCGGGGATGTTTTGGTCAATTGCGGCTTCGCCCGCATGGCTGAGCGCATCACCAGCAACCGGCACAGAATCGCAAAGCAGCAATATCATTATGAATACTGCCGGCATGGTTGCCGGATCGTACAGTGGCCAACTCATTGTGTCAGCGCCGCAAACATCAAATTCGCCCGTCACTGTACCTGTAACTTTACAGGTACTTCCCCGCGACACCGTTGCACTGTCGTCGACTCGCGTCGTTGCCGGACAGCCGTTTACACTCGATCTGCGTCTGCACAATTTGCTACCGGTTGATAGCGCCTATCTGCAAGTCCAATTCGATAACAGCTACTTTGTGTTTGATTCAATCACCGCCGCTTCGCGTCTCGCCGGTTTGATGACGTTCCAGGTTGTCAGTCAACAGGCGCTCGCGCTTACACAAACGACAATCGCTACAGTGAAAGTCTCTTCGCAAATCCCACGCGGTGATGGCAATATCGCGATTCTGAATTTGCATGCGGTGGCATCGGCCGGTGACGGAACTCACCCGGTCAGTTGCTCTACACAGCTTCGCGATTCTTTGGGATTGCTCATGACGCTGCCGGTGGCGATCGGTCAGGTGACAATCGCGGGACAGACTCCGGTCGAGCCGGAACCGGTAGGGGAGCTTCCCCGCGAATTCCATTTGTATCAGAACTTCCCGAATCCTTTCAATAGCAGCACAATCATCTACTACTCGCTTGAGCATGGCACAGATGTGAGACTCGAAGTGCTGAATATCATCGGCCAATCGGTCAGGACACTGTTCTCGGGTTATCAATCGGTCGGCGGCTATAGTGTTGCGTGGGATGGACGTGATGACTACGCGCAGAGCGTCGGTTCAGGAATATACTTCGTGCGACTGGCTACGGACACGCGCGCGGACTATGTTAGGGCCGTGCTGCTGAAGTAGAAACATCAACTCCAAGAAACACTTTGACCTCTAACTCCTCTCGCGCAAGGCTGTTGATACAGCCTTGCCAACACTGCGGCGCTGAGTGTCGCAGTTGTGTCAGAGAATGTGGGTCGCGACTAAAGTCGCTCCTACAAGCTACACTGGCAGCCGCGTGACGTAGCTGTAGGAGCAGCTTTAGCCGCGATATCCTTGGCGACAACATTTTTTCAACAATCCCGCAACGAGAGGGGCATTCAACCCAGCAATTCATCGTTTTGCATCCAGCCGACGCCAGCGTATATTGATTTGCATGAAGCGCGCATTCGAATCAATTGCCGTCGCCGTTCTGATAACCGCGATGTTAAGTGTCAGAGCGTTTGCCGACGGGGAAGTCACCACGCTGGATGACGGCAATCTCTATCTGTTTGTGTCGAACAACGGCACGTTTGCATTTGATTCGTCGGCATCGCGTGGTGAATATGCGGGGTTGTACTATCCCAAGAACACGTACAGGTGGGTGATGTCGGGAGGGGGAATCTGGCTGGCAGGGAAGAAGGGAGACCAATGGCGGGTGACGATTTCCGGCGCCGAGAGCGAGTTTGTTCCGGGTCCGGCGTACCGTCGCACACCCGCTGCTTCACCGTTCCCGATATACAAAATCACTCGCGGAGAGAATTACGCCCTTAACGATGACTATCGCAACTGGCCTTCTGCTCTCGGCGCTCCTGTCGATGCCTTCGGGCAGCCCCTTATAATGGGTTCACAGTGTCTTTATACATTGTTCAACGATACCGACACTGCGGCGCACAGCTCTGACATCGCCGGCACTCTTCCTCTCGGAGTCGAAGTGAAGCTGTATGCTTACACTTATGACAACACCTACCAAACCTATGATACGATGATGACGCAGGTCGTCTTCTTGGAGTATACTGTCACCAACCGTTCCAGTGACATGATCGATTCCTTTATCGTAACAATCTATGGCGATCCGGACATTGGTTACAGCGACGATGATCGTGTCGGCAGTGATGTCGAGACAGGAATGGCTTACTGTTACAGCGAGGGGAGCCATGACCAATACTATGGCGGCAAAACTCCCGCCGTAGGAATTTGTCTTTTGAATGACCGCGCCAGTTCGATCAACTTCTATTACTTCTATAGACGCAACGATCCGCCGTCAGCCAGACTAGACAGCCTTTACAAAACCATCAATCTGGTCAGAGGGTTGCAACTTATGGGAGAGCCGTACCTTGACTCGTCAACCATGGCGCCGACGAAATTCCCCTTCAGCGGCAATCCAGTCGACAGCACCGGATGGATCAATACGCTGTCCAAGGATTACCGCTTCGTGATAAACGCGTCGCCGACATCGTTGCCGGCGGGTGATAGCATCAAGATTGTCGCGGCGTTGATTGTGGCTCGCGGGGAAACGAACAAAGAAAGCATAAGCAGACTGCTCGCAACCACTCGTAGCGTGCGCGAACTCTATCGACAGAATGTCGCGGCGCCGCAATTGCAGGCGTCAAGTGCTGACGCCGTGACAATCAGGGGAGCCAATATCAGGGGACGAGATTGGGGCGGGCGGTTTTTGACAGGTGGCCTGGATTTCGCTTCACGCTATTTCGGAGATACGACAGCACCGGACACGTTGGTTGTGGTGCGGATGGACATCTCCAGTTCACCTGTGCAGAAGGCGTATCGTTATGTTCCCGAAGGTACCTTCTTCAAATTCGCCGGTTTTGCCAGAGAGTGTGTTGAAGTTGTCGAAACCGATTCCGGCGAGCGGCTGGAGTACTGCTACATCGATGCCGATCAGGATGGCACAATCAGTAACGCGGATGGCAAACTCGATCCCATCATCGTTTTCACGACGCCATACAGCGATACGCCAAGGCCGTATCGCATTGACTCGAATCTTGGTGCGCCATCGCCGGAGAAATTACTCGCAATGGAACTTGACGCGAGTCTCGCCGATCTCTCCGGAGGTCGGCTGGTTGTTGACACGAAGGCGATGAGCTTGCCGTTTGCCTCACGACAATTGGATGGATCAGATACGCTGTTCGTCTCTGAACCGGCGGGTGGCGCCTATTCCGAGCGGACGTTGATGTTCACCAACGATACGCGGTTTCTGCAGGAGATTGACCTTGTGTCTTCCGATCCGGCGCATCTGCGAATCATGCCGGCACAATGTGAACTTGGCACAGGTGAAAGCACGTTTGTCTTCCTGCACTGTTACCCGCCCGAATCCTACGATTTTTCGGGAATGCTCAACATCTTCGCACGCCGCCTCCGTAGTGACCACCTAAACATACCGGTTACTATTGCACTTCGTCCCGGCGTTTTCGGAGATGCGAACGAAGATGGCGTTCTGACATTGAATGATCTAATCGAGATGATCAGGATTCTATATCGCGGTGCGCCACCGTTGGCGCCACGACGTCTGATTGACTCCAACTGTGACGGCGTCTTCAATCTCGTGGACCTGGTGATCTTTCTCAATGTGTTGTATCAGCAAGCTGATGCGACGTGTTCGTTGTCGAAACAGCACTAAGTATCACTGATGATCCAAAGAACGCATCTCATCCTATTACTGCTTCTGTTCAGCTCACAGACTCTACCGGGGGCGGAATTGCAGTTTGACACATTGCGCGCTCAACCGCAGCCGCATCTCTATCGCAACCTGGTTGTCGGCAACATCGTTTTCGGAACCGGCGCCTACCTCTATTTCGCCGAGACCTGGGGTGCGCCCGACGGGAGATTTCATATCAAAAACGAGTTGCATGATAATGTCGCTTTCACGGACGAGATCAGTCATTTCTATGCCGGATGCAAAATGACAGATGGTTTTGCGTGGCTTTTTCGCGTGCTGAAGGTACAGCCGGAGAAGGTGAACCGCTTAGCCGCTTTGCAGACGGTTCTTATACTCACTCTTATTGAGTTTCCAATGGACGCTTACAATCCGAGCCAAGGGATGGGACTGACTGATCTGGTCGCCGACTACGCCGGAGTTGGCTGGGGACTACTCAAGAAAGAATATCCCAACAATTTCGATATGAAGTTCTGTGTCAAGCGGCGGCCTTGGAAATTCAAACACAAGCTTCTCGCCAGTGATAATGCCGAGTTCGACAATTTTATCTGGTGGGGTGTTTGGAAACCGAAATATGTTTGGACTGGCATCGGTTACAGCACCAACCACGATCACCCGAATGTTGAACCGGAAGTCTATCTCGGCGTGGGAACGACTCTCTATGATCTGCTGCACTTCGTCTCACCCAAGGTCGCTGCTGAGATCAGGTCGCTCGATACCTATTTTATCAGTTTTCGATTTCGCCTATAGAATCCCCGTACCGACATCCTCGGAATCTAAATGTGATTGACAGAATTCTTCAACTGTCTAACATCTATTTAGGACTGTTGAAAAACCTCGAAGTTGTCATTGCGAGGAGTCATGGTGACTGGAGGTGTGGGGAGGCAATGACGACGAAGCAAACTGCGCGCCCGCATCTGGAGAGTGTAAATCGAGATTGCTTCGTCGTGCTCCCACCACACATCAACACCAGTCACTCCTCGCAATGACACGGTTTGGGCTTTTTTACCAGTCCAATTTGAACGGTGGAGAACCGGTTCAGATGGAGTAACACGATGACAGCATCATGCGAACCACGCATAATCATGCACGTCGATATGGACGCCTTCTTCGCAGCGATCGAGCAACGCAATAACCCCGATCTGAAGGGCAAGCCAGTGATTGTGGGAGGGCCGCCGGGTTCAAGAGGGGTAGTCTCAACATGCTCCTACGAAGCACGTCAGTATGGTGTACATTCAGCCATGCCGATCGCGCAAGCTGTCAGGCTTTGCCCTGACGGGGTCTTTCTGACATTAGATTCATCGGCATACACCTTCGCTGCCCATCAGATCAAGGCGATCTTCTTGCGCTTTGCACCGGCTGTGCAGATGGTTTCCATAGACGAGGCGTTCATCGACATCACCGGCAGTATAGGACAATACGGCTCCCCGCGGGAAGTTGCTCTTGAGATCAAGCGCACGGTCTTTCGTGAAATCGGTATCACCTGTTCAGTCGGAATCGGTCCCAATAAGCTTATTGCGAAATTGGGGAGTGGCTTGGAGAAACCTGATGGGCTGACGATCATCTTTGGCGAGGACATTGAGAAACGCCTCTATCCGTTGCCGGTCGGGCAACTCTGGGGCGTTGGGCCGGTGACAGAGAAACATCTCACCTCCAAAGGTATCAACACGATAGGCGATTTGGCGCGTGTGGATGCCAAGCAACTCCAGCGCGAACTCGGAGTCAATGGTCTTTATCTGGCGGGGCGAGCGCGAGGAATCGACGATGGCATTGTGCTTGATGACAATTCCCGGCCGGACGAAAAGTCGATCTCGCACGAATACACCTTCGACCGCGACACCTTTGACTTGAATCAGATACATGCCATGATTCTGGCTATGACCGAGAAAGTAGTTGCGCGGATGCAGAAGGGTGAATGGTTGGCCGGTACGATAGCGCTACGAGTGCGTTTCAGCGATTTCAAAACCATAACCAGACAAAAGGCGGTTCGTGAGCCGACGGAGGATTTACGTGCGATCTTTCAAACTGCGCGTGGTTTACTACCCTCGCAAGACGTTGTGTCGCAAGGCGTTCGCCTCGTTGGCGTTCGGGTTTCGCATATCGTTCATCGCCATTCAGAAAACCAGTCGGAATTGTTTGATTGCCCCATTTCCAGCAAGTCCCGCAATCTGGGTGATACGATAAAGCAGTTGCGTGACAAATTCGGAGACGCTATTATCACGAGAGCCGGGACGAGAATCGTTGGGAAATGATTGTTAAAACTCTCACTTTCGGTTTGACAAATCCCTCTAATTTGGTAGATTACAAGCATGGATACTAACTTGCAGACAGTTGAGATTGAAAGGAAGGCTGAGGTGTTCAATTGGCCTTTTTCGAGAGTAGCTACCTCTCTTGAAGCGTCCATTATCCGCGAGCTTCTGAAGGTTGCCTCCAAACCCGGTATCATCAACTTCGGTGGCGGTCTTCCCGCGCCTGAGTTGTTTCCAATCGATCAGATTCGGGAATGTGTCGACGCTGTTCTGACGAACTCCGGTCCGGCTTCGCTGCAGTACTCGCTTACTCAGGGTATTTTGCCTTTGCGCGAATGGCTCGCCGAGCACGTCTCCAAGAAAGGGCTGCCAGTCACGGCGGAGAATATCACGATCACCACCGGTTCGCAACAGGGATTGGATCTGGTTGGTCGAGCGTTTCT
This sequence comes from uncultured bacterium, assembly GCA_903903945.1. Lineage (GTDB taxonomy): Bacteria > Zixibacteria > MSB-5A5 > CAIYYT01 > CAIYYT01 > CAIYYT01. The sequence continues at coordinate 20,844 of CAIVAP010000253.1, forward strand.
GGAACCGGGTGACTACGTACTTACAGAATTGCCAACTTATCTTGGTGCTCTGCAGGCGTTCAACTTCTACCAAGCGATTTACTGTCCGGTAACCATGGACAATTGCGGGCCACTGATCGATCAGGCGGAAGCCAAGGTTAAGCAGTTCAAGCCTAAGTTTATGTATTTCGTCCCGAACTTCCAGAATCCCTCCGGCATTACGATGTCGCTGGAACGTCGTCAGGCGGTAATTGATCTGGCTTTCAAGTATCATATTCCTATTGTTGATGACAACCCATACGGCGAACTCCGCTTTGAAGGCAAAGCAGTCCCCTCGCTGCGCGGCATCGGCGGTGACGCCGTAATTGGCCTCGGTACCTTCTCCAAATTGATATCTCCCGGATTGCGTGTTGCCTGGGTGGTGGCGCCGATTGCTTGCAGCAAGATTATCGAACGAGTCAAGCAGGCGACCGATCTGCATTCAGCGACATTCCCACAGTATATAATCTACGAATTCCTCAAGCGTGGTTATCTGGAACCGCACATCGAGAAGATCAAAGTTGCTTACAAGCTCCGTCTTGACGTGATGGAAGCCGCCATGCGTGAGCATTTTCCCAAGAACGTTACTTGGCCCCACCCTGAAGGTGGGTTGTTCCTCTGGCTGCAGTTACCGGAGCATGTATCGACTACGAAGATCCTTAATGAGTCAATCGAAGCCGGTGTGGCATTTGTTCCCGGTCGAGCGTTCCATCCCGATGGTTCCGGCGACAACACTATGCGAATCAACTTCGCCAACGCCACACCAGAAGGCATTGTCGAAGGCATCAAGCGGCTGGGTATGGTGTTGAAGAAATATTGTTGATTCAGCGACTCTGTTCGAAGAAGCTTATGAAGCCCCGCTCATGTTGGTGGGGCTTCTTGTTTTACTCACCCAGACCCTTGACAAGACTCTGCGATCTACATTTTGAAGTACGCTAATGTCGTTCCGCTGATGTGCCGCATGTTCTTAAATACCGCATGCTTGGCCGTTGATGGCGGGTTTGTCAGTGCCCGTTGGTACGTATCATTCAGTGCCTTTGTCACTCTGACCCAGACAGAGTAATCGTGCCAGATGATCACCCCATGTCCGTCGCGCAAGAGTTTGAGCGCGATTTCGGTGTCGTTACGAACATAGTCGTAGGCGTGTGATCCGTCGACTGCTGCTAATATATTCTCTTGTCGCTGCGCAACAATCTGCTTTATTGCCCGCTACATTTTCTAACGGGATTGGCCATGCAGCAGATTCAATTCTACAAATACCAGGCACTCGAAAACGACTTTCTCGTCATCGACCTTTCAACCGCCAAGCTGCGTCAGAGTGACCGCGCCAGAGCGGGATTGACTCAGAGCATCTGTGACCGGCATTGTGGAATCGGCGCGGATGGTGTGATTTTCTCTGACATCCGGGACAGTCAATTCCTAATGCGGATATTCAATGCCGATGGCTCCGAAGCTGAAGTTTCCGGCAATGGTCTAAGGATATTGGCGCAACACCTTTACCAGAAAGAATACGCCGGTAGCAGATCGTTCGTGATTCACTCGGCTACGGGTGATAATCAGGTTAAGATAATCTCATCCAAGGGTAAGGCTTCCGTGAGTCGCATCTCACTTGGCAAACCGTTGTTTGCGTTGTCTCAGATACCGATGAAGGGGACTACGGAGTTCTTTATCAGCTCACCCTTTGCGGTCACCGCCGGTGAATTGGTCGGTACGGCAGTCAATGTCGGTAATCCGCACATCGTCTTCTTTGTAGACAACTTCAATTTCGATTGGCAAGCCTTCGGCAGGGAAGTGGAAAACGACCGGCGGTTCCCCGCGCGCACGAACGTCGAGTTTGCAGTTATCAAATCGCGTAAACAGGTTGTGCATCAAAGTTGGGAACGCGGCGTCGGTGTCACGAGAGCTTCCGGCACGGGGGCAGCATCGACGGTGGCCGCTGGCATTATTAACGGTCATCTTGACCACGAGGTGACTGTCTGTGAGCCTGCGGGGGACTTGCAGATTAGCATCGCGTCGTTGGATGAAGAAATGTTCCTGACCGGCCCGTCGGAATATGTAGGTGAGGGCAGCTTCATCTACGGTGGCAATGAAAAAGATACTCGCTGATTACATATTAGACCTACGGCTCATCCAGAAGAACGTCCGCCTGTTTCTGGTAGGTGGACTGCTCATGGGTGTGTTGTCGGCGTTTATACAGCTCCTGCTGAACCTCTATCTAAAGCAAATCGGTTACGGGGAAGGCTTCATCGGCAGGGTACTGTCTCTTGGGTCATTCGGGGCGATGGTTGCGGCGCTGCCGGCGGTCTATCTCGCCGCTCGTTTCCGGATCAGACCGATACTTCTCTTGACTATCATTCTCATGTCTGTCGCGTACTTTGTGCTTTCGCTATCTCCCTGGTCATCGCTGATTCTTATCGCTGCCTTCGTCGGTGGCCTCTTGATGGCCGTGAAGAACGTCGTTTCGGCCCCCTTTCTCATGCGCAACAGCACCGAACGCGAACGCACCCTCATCTTTGCGCTAAATTTCTCCACCTGGATTGTCTCGGGCATCTTTGGTTCGCTTGGTGGCGGCTGGTTACACGATGTCTACTTGCGGATGACCGGCAGCGATGTCAAGTCGTACCAGTACGCGATGATAACCGCGGTGGTCATTGGTATGTTAGCGCTTATACCGTTCAGCTTAATCAAATCTCCAGAGCCGCGACCGGATGATATCTCGCGCATCTTCTCCTGGAGCGCTCTCAAAGCGAAACGGACGCTGTTCTTCAAATTGACGTTTCCTTACCTGCTTGTGGGCGCCGGCGCCGGATTGATTATCCCTTTTCTCAATCTCTATTTCCGCAATCGCTTCCATCTGGAGCCGGGACGAATCGGTGTCTACTTCGCCGTGCTCCAGTGTGCAATGCTCGTGGCGGTATTGATTGTCCCGATTATGAAGCGCCATTTCGGATACATTAAGACCGTGGTGCTGACGGAACTTCTGTCGGTTCCTTTCATGCTGATTCTCTGTTACAGCAACAATCTCAATCTCGCATTTCTGGCGTTCATTTTCCGTGGTGCTTTGATGAATATGGGTGTGCCGGTAACCAACACGTTTATGATGGAGTCGGTTGACGACTGCGATCACGGACTGATTAACTCGCTCTCGGCCATTAGCTGGGGGGGCGCCTGGGCCGTATCCACACAGATTGGTGGTCTTATGATCGAGAAAGGCGGCTTCGTGGGGGTGTTCCTGGTGGCGATTGCGCTTTATGTCATCTCGGCGGGGCTATACTACTACTTCTTCTCAGAGAGCGAAACCCGCGAAGGGGAACGGATTATTATCGATACCGGCAGTCCACGCTGAATTCGTTTGTCTTGTCGTGCAAATTGAATATAATATACGGCTTCGCGGTGCTGTATTTCATTCGGCGCCGCTGGTGAGGTTCAATTGAGCACGGCAGAGACAAAACTCGCTATCGTCACACTAGTCAGTTCCGAAACAGGCGTGTCTTTTGACGAGTTGTTGACTTGGTTTGAGACACCCAAGCAGGCGGGACACGGCGATCTGGCCTTTCCTTGCTTCCGTTTGTCAAAAACGCTACGCAAGGCTCCGCCGCAGATTGCGGATGACCTCTGGCACACACTCTTCTCATCTGCGCTGCCGGTAGGTGTCTCCGGTGTAAAGGCGATTGGTGGCTACCTCAATTTCACTTTCGAAACCGGCTCGGTGATAGCTGAAGCTCTAAAGCGAGTATTGATGGAGGGCGCTTCCTATGGCTCGAATTCATCCGGCGCTGGTCAGACGGTTGTGCTGGAGTTCTCCTCCGTGAATATTGCCAAACCGTTTGGCATCGCTCACCTCCGTTCGACAATCATCGGCGCTGCGCTCAACCGGATGTATCAGAAGCTGGGATATAGAACGATCAGCATAAACCACCTCGGGGATTGGGGCACGCAGTTTGGCAATTTGATCGCTGCCTATAAACGCTGGGGGAGTGAATACACCTTCAGCGGCAACCCGATCAATGACCTTTACGCGCTCTATGTCCGATTCCACGGCGTCGCCAAGGACGATCCGACCTTCGAGCAACAGGGGCGCGACGAGTTCCGCAAGCTCGAACAGGGCGAAATAGAGAATCTCGTGCTCTGGCAGCGCTTTATCGATTACAGCATGCAAGACTTCAAACGTGTATACGGACTGCTCAATGTCGAATTCGACCATCTCACTGGTGAGTCGTTCTATCGCGACAAAATGGATGCGGTGATTCGCGAACTGGAAAACAAGCACTTGCTCACTCAGAGCGAGGGAGCTACTATAGTCGATCTGAGCGTTTACGACCTGACACCCTGCTTGATCAAGAGATCCGATGAATCGACATTGTACGCCACGAGAGACTTAACAGCGCTTCTCTATCGCAAACAGGCTTTCAACTTCAACAAGATACTGTATGTCGTCGGTACCGCGCAGAAACTGCACTTTCAGCAGTTTTTCAGAGTTGCCGAACTGATGGGTTACGACTGGGTGAAAGATGAAGCAGTGCATGTCGATTTCGGGTGGGTCAAATTTGCCGGTGAGATGATGTCCACTCGCGCGGGCAAGGTCATATTCTTTGACGACGTGCTGGAAAGGGCGCAGTCGCTGGCGCGTGAAATCATTACGCGTGAAAATCCCGACGTCGCCAATGTCGATTGGACCGCGGAGAAGGTTGCCGTTGCCGCCATTGTGTTCACGCAGCTAAAAGTGCGTCGCAACAAGGACGTCAATTTTATCTGGGAGGAAGCTCTGTCGTTCAAAGGGGAAACCGGCCCGTACTTGCAGTACACGCACGCGCGACTGTCGTCGCTGATACAGAAATATGGCAAGACATTGCCGGACTTAGGCGCAGATTTCGGCTTGCTGGGTGAGGAAGAAAAAGAGGTTATCAAACTGTTCGAGTTGTATGAGGCCAAAATCACGCGCTGTGCAGAGGAGTATGAAACTCTGATCCTCGCCGACTATCTGCTGGAGTTGGCCTCGGCTTTCAACAGCTATTGGCAGCGCATTCGGATCATCACCGACGACGTCGAATTGACGCGCACGCGAATGCAGATGGCGTTTGCTACCCGCATAATCATCGCCGACGGCCTGCGCTTGCTGGGAATCGAACCACTGGAAAGAATGTGAAATGCTACTGCTACGACCCAAAGACTATACGTTGCTCATCGAACCGCCCGCTGACTACAACTCTGTGATGACGGCATGCGCATTTGCGGCTTGCAAGCTTGAGCCAACGACAATTCTCAATATCGAACGAACGGCTGCAGTCAGGCAACTGGAAGAATTTCTGGCGAGCGGCAATATCCAATGTTGTTGGTCGAATGACGGTGTCACTGTCGATCCTGGCGCGAAGAAGCCATTCATTTATTCGCAGCGATTCGGCAACTATGATCTTTTCAGTTACGCCGTGACTATGGCCGCAACGGTTGCCGGTAGCAGTATCGCGCTTATCGACGATGTTGACGAGACCGTGCAGATGACGGTGCTGGCGCTGCGTAGAATGGGAGCGGAGTTGGAATTCCTCGGCGGCAAGAAGTCGCGCATGGAGGTGAAGAAGCCTGTCAGCCACGAGATCAAGTACTATCTCAAACGTGAGAGCGCCAAGATCGTGCCGCATCTGGTACTGGCGATGTCCACCATCGGCGGCAAGTGCGAATTGTTTGATCTATTTGGCGGCAGTCGCTTCGATGATATATTTCAACACTTCGTCGCCGGATTCGAACGAAAGAGCCTTCGTGATGACGAACCGGAAGACGAACTCGAACGTCGCCTGCGCAAACGTACTCCGACACAAGCTGGCGAATACCGCTCACACCTCACAATCGCCGGCGGAGTTAATGACACGGCATCGACCATTACTCTCAGGCCAGATACGGAATTGGCGACCTATCTCGTGGCCGGCGTAGACAATTACAGCCGTGGTAAACTGATTCTGAAGAATTTCAGTAGTGTGGATATCAGCGATACACCGCTGGGCCAACTACGGCGAATGGGTGTTGAGTTCATTCCGTACAATCAGAACGAAGTCAAGGGCTATCTCGTCAAGAAATCTGCCGTCAAAGGACGGCGCGTTGCCTATGAGCAATTGCACGATTACCCGGATGCGGTGGGCGCCCTGGCGCTGGCAGCAAGTGTAGGCGAAGGAACGTCAGTCATTCGATCGTCACCTTATAACACGAATCGCGAGGAAGCGCGTCGGCGGCGTCTCTGCGACATTATTCGTTCGCTGGGCGCCAAGATCGCTGAAATCGACGATGGTTTGGTGGTCGAGGGGCGCAAAGAGTTGTCTGCGGATTTGGTCAAGACCGAAGGAGATGCGCTCTGCGCGCTTTTGGCGACAGCGGCGGCGCTCGGCGTTGTTGACCGGATCGAGGTCGATGACATTTCGGATGGGGTTGCGCGATGGGGTGAATCGTTCAATAGACTACTGCAATTGGTGTCACCGCCGGTCACGGAATCGGCAATCTAAGGCAAGCCGAGCATTTCCATGCCACCACAACTAATTAACATCACCGAAGGGCCGATTCTCCGGCAGATCACGCGTTTGGCTTGGCCAGCTGTCAGTGCTATGGCGCTTCGCACCGTGCTTCTGATTACCAATGCGATCTGGGTCGGGCGACTAGGCGCGCCGGAAATGGCGGCCGTGATCAGTTCGATGTTCGTCATCTGGCTTTTGTTCAGTATGGTCGACATTGTCGGCACCGGCACCGTGGCGGTGATCTCGCGCTTCTATGGAGCACGCGAGTTGGACAGAGTCTCACATACGGCAAAACAAGCGGTGATGCTTGCGATCGCCGGATCGATTGTGATGACGGCAGTCGGGGTAGGTGGCGCCGATTTCATGTTCAGCGTGATGCGGACCAGCCCCGAGGTCGTGCGGCTCGGCAAAGCCTATCTACAGATATTCTTCGCGTTCTCGTCTATCCTACTGATGAATGAATTGTTCAGCGCCATTTTTCGCGCTACCGGCGACACCAAAACACCGCTGACGATCAGTCTGACTTCGACCGTGCTGAATATTATTCTGGATCCACTGCTGATTTTCGGAATCGGACCCTTTCCAAAGATGGGTGTTGCGGGAGCGGCCACCGGCGCCGCGGCATCGATGGTGATTGGGTTCGTTCTTTACCTGATCATGATCAAACGCGGCAGACTCACTTTCAAGTTCAACTGGGCAGGGTCTTATCGACCGGATTTTCGCATGATCGGCCAGATCGTACGAATCGGTTTGCCGTTGGCGACCGCCGGGATTGTGTTCTCCGTGGTTTACTTGTTTATGAACCGCATCACCGCCAGCTTCGGCACCGAGGCCGTGGCCGCGCTCGGAATCGGCAACCGCTGTGAATCGCTGTCCTTTCTGATCTGTTTCGGTTTCTCAATCGCCGTTGCGACTTTGGTTGGGCAGAATCTGGGGGCGAAACAACCGGAGCGCGCCGCCAAGTCGGCATGGTATACGGTTTGGATAACGTGTGGCATTACAATGGTGATTTCGCTTGGCTTCATTTTATTCCCGACGCTGATCGCATCGGTGTTTATCAGTGACCCGAAAGTAAAGACCATCGCTGCCGACTATTTGATGATTCTGGCGCTGTCCCAGTCGTTTATGGCAATCGAAATCGTGCTTGAGGGCGCTTTCTCCGGCGCCAGCGATACCTTGCCGCCGATGATCATCTCGGTTCTGGGTTCGTTCGCCCGCGTGCCGCTGGCACATTTCATTTGCTTCGATATGAACGTTGGCGTTGACGGCGTTTGGTGGTCAATCACCTTGACATCGATAGTCAAAGGTATCATTCTGGTCTTCTGGTTCCGCCGCAACAAGTGGAAGTTGAAACAGGTGCATGCCTGAACTCGTATAAATTGAGTTGAAACCTCTTCAATCGAGGTCGCGCTTGAGACGCAAAGTCGGATTTGTTACCCATCCCGATTGCTCCCTTCACAACTGGCCTTCACATGCCGAGAACGCCCGGCGCACAGATGCCGTTGAACATCACTTCGAGGGAATCGGATTGACACAGCAGTTGATTGCGAAAAGCGCACGCGAAGCTACTAAGGATGAACTGGCGCTGAATCATGATTCCGGATATATCGAGCGGCTTGCACAGTCCAGGCCGGAGGGCGTCCACATGCTCGATGGCGACACTTATATCAACGAGCATTCATGGCGCGCCGCCCTGTTGTCTTATGGTGGTGCCTTGTTGGCAGTTGAAAAGGTGCTGACAGGCGAGTGGGAGAGGGCCTTTTGTTCGCTGCGTCCTCCCGGTCATCACGCCATGTTTGATCATGCCATGGGGTTCTGCCTGTTCAACAACATCGCCGGCGCGGCGCGCGTAGCACAGAGTCGCTTCGGGATCGAACATGTGGCGATTGCCGATTTCGACGTGCATCATGGCAATGGTACTCAGTGGTCATTCTATCGCGACAGTACCGTGCATTACACCAGCATCCACCAATATCCTTTCTATCCCGGCACCGGAGCTTCGTACGAAACCGGCACTGGCATTGGCGAAGGATACACGCTCAATTGTCCCCTCTCAGCCGGTACGGACGGCAAGACGGCGTTAGCGCTCTTCGAACCGGAGTTTCTCGCCGCGATGGAGATGTTTCGGCCAAATCTCGTTCTGATTTCTGCCGGCTTTGATGCGCACAAGGACGACCCACTGGCGTCCCTGCGATTTGAAGATGAGGATTATCGCACAATAACCAACATTATTTGTGATGTCGCTGATCGCTACTGTGACGGGAAAATCGTCTCAGTGTTGGAGGGCGGTTACGATTACGATGCGCTCGCGCGATCGGCGGCGGAACATGTGAAAGGGCTACTCGATGTCGACTAGCAAGTACTGTCGCCTCATGCACGAGGGCAAACCGGTCTGGGGTCAAATAAGTGACGAGACGATTCAGATCTTAGAGGGGGACCTTTTCGGTCAGTTTAGCATAGCCGACCACAAAGTTGCCTTGATCGGCACAAAGCTGTTGCCGCCGGTTACACCATCAAAGATCGTCTGCGTGGGTCTGAACTATGCGGATCACGTGAGAGAAAGCCAATCATCAAATGTCGTTCCACAGGAACCGGTTCTATTCATGAAACCGCTCACGTCGTTGATTGGACCGGAAGAGACGATTGTCGCTCCTCCGCAAAGCCAACGCGTCGATTACGAAGGGGAAATCGGTGTTGTGATTGGCGCTCGCTGCAAGGACTTGTCGCCTGAAGAGGTTGCCAAGAATATCTTCGGCGTCACCTGCGTTAATGATGTCACGGCGCGAGACCTGCAAAAGAAGGACTTACAGTGGACGCGCGGCAAGGGTTTCGATACCTTTTGTCCGGTGGGACCGTATTTGGTCACGGGCTTGGACTGCAAGAATCTGAATGTTATTTCGAGGCTCAACGGCGAGACTCGACAAACATCCAACAGCCGGTACATGATCTTCTCAATTGCGGAACTAATCAGCTTTATCAACCACATCATGACACTCCTTCCCGGCGACCTAATCGCAACCGGCACGCCGGAGGGTGTGGGACCGATGAAAAACGGCGACATCATCGAAGTCGAAGTGGAAGGCGTTGGTGTTCTGCGCAATCGGGTGCAACGAAATGGATAAGCACGACGACACCAGAACGGTTCAATCGGGTACGAATGCCCACAAATACGAAGGCGCCGTGACTATGCCCATCTTCACGACGAGCACTTTCGCTTTTGAATCCAGCGATGCGGTCGAAGCATACAATCGCGATCCCGCCGGACACTACTTGTATACTCGCTACGCCAATCCCACTATCGTTGCGGTGGAACAGATCGTAGCCGATTTGGAGCGCGCCGAGGCATCACTGCTATTTGCCTCCGGCATGGCGGCAATTACGTCGAGTGTTCTTGCCGTTGTGCGCAATGGTGACAAAATCGTCACCACGCCGTCGCTGTACGGCGGCACGCGCAGGTTTTTTCGCGATATTCTGCCTCGTTATGGTATCGAAGTGGCATTCGCGCCCAGCAATGTCATCGAGGATGTTGAACCACTTTTCGATGGCCGAACCAAACTGCTTTATTTGGAGTCTCCCGCAAATCCGCATGTCGAAGTGGTCGATGTCAAGGCCTTCGCGGCGGCGGCCAAGAAACGCGGCATTGTCTCCGCTATCGATGCCACTTTCGCCACACCAATTCTGATCAAGCCCTACGTGATCGGCATTGATCTGGTCATTCACAGTTGCACCAAGTACATCGGCGGACATTCGGACCTTATTGGCGGCGTCGTCAGCGGTAGCTTCGAAGCAATCAAGAAGGTGGAGGAGTATCGCCGCACGCTGGGTGGCGTAATCGATCCTGAAGGAGCTTCCCGAGTTGGCCGGGGACTCAAGACGCTGGCAGTCAGAATGGATAGGCATTGCGCCAACGCCTTACAGGTCGCCCAGGCCCTGCAAGAGTCGGATAAGGTTTCCGAGTTGTTCTACCCCGGTCTATCAAACTCCCCTTGGCACGCCCTCGCCAAGAGCCAGATGAGCGGATTCGGCGGCATGATCTGCCTGTCTCTGAAGGGTGGTCTCGGCTCCGCCAAGCGTTTTGTAGACGCGCTGAGGGTGATAATCAATGCCCCGAGCTTGGGTGGTGTCGAATCGTTGGCATCGATACCGGTGCTGACTTCGCACGTCAACATGTCCCCCGAAGAGTTGGGACTTTCGCGGGTCAACGAAGGGATGGTGCGTCTCTCAATCGGCATCGAGTCGGCAACGGATCTCATTGCTGACGTCCACCAGGCGCTCGACGCTGTGTAGCCGGTCGCTTTCGCCTGATGGGTAAACTAGTCGAGATTGTCACATAAGCTGAGCAGCGGAGACATAAAAACGAGGGGAGGTTATTCCCCCTTATTAAAGTGGGATATAGGGGGTTGTCTTTCTACTTGATGGATAGGCGCTTACAACCCCCTTGGTCCCCCTTTGCTAAGGGGGAAAATCAACTTACTTCTCGCGCATTTCACGAAATCCAACTTATGGGACAAGCTCAAGTCGCACTGCGCGACAAGAGAAGGGTTCAATGGCCTATTGTCGACGTGTGTCAGTTATCGCCAGACCCAATTTATAGTTGATTCCATTACTGAGCACGCTATCTTCAATCGCCATGAAGTTATCCGCCCGGTCTATTCTCACAGTCTGTCTGATCATTCTGGCGCATACATCTCTGTTGCCGGGCGCCCAAATCAGGCTTGAACACGCCGATTCCTCGACGGCCACGCAAACTGCAACCGGTATCATCTACGAGTTCTTTGGAAAGGTCCATTTCGTTAGGGATTCGACTGACCTCTTCGCCGATTATGTGGCTCGGTATGAACCTGGCAATCTGGTTCGATTGCTCGGTAGCGTACGAATCAACGAACCGCAGCGCATTCTGGCTGCCGACTCTCTGTGGTATGATCAGAAAAGTGATTCGATGTTTGCCTGGGGACGAGTTGCAATCGAAGATCGGCCTCGTCATGTTAAGGCGACCGGTGGCGCAGCAGTATATGACGGCAAGAAAGAAAGCTTAGTGATGAGTCGGCACCCCAAGTTGATCGTTGACTTCGATCTGCCACGGGTGGTTACGCTGGTTACTGCCGACACCATCAAGTATCACTCGCGTGATGATCTGGTCGAGGCGATCGATTCGGCGACAATCTCGCAGGGGACGCTTTTCGCCCATTCCCGGCAAGCCGTAATCTATTTGGATCGGGAGGAAATCTGCATGACCGGCGACGTCCACTCCTCGCAGAGACAGAATGAGTTGTCAGGAGATGAGATGACTGTTTTCTCCAAAGACAAGATGCTGGAGAGAATCGAAGTTGTTGGTAAAGGCGAGGCCATCTTCCGACAACGCGCCGCCGCCGATACCGTCGTCTTCAACCAGAGTCGCCTGACGGCAAACAAGATCAACTTCTTTTTCGTCAACGACGTGCTCGATCTAATCAAAGCGCAGGGGAACAGCTACACCTACTATCTGCCGGCAAAGGAGGACACTGCCGCCAGTGGCAGCAATGTTGCCTCCGGTGACTCGACCATTCTCAAGTTTGGTGATGCCGGATTGAGCGAAGTATTCGTGGTCACTTCGGCGGAGGGCACCTACTGG
>CAIVAP010000254.1 GCA_903903945.1 uncultured bacterium
GTTCCCCGTTTTCCAGTACGGTGACCGGGCCGAAATCCCTGGCCCAGGTATCGTTACTGTTGATCCGGAAGAGCCTGACCTTTTCCATCGCGGCTCCGGCACCGGCCAACCTCTCCCGCACGGCGTCCGGTTCCGGGGCTATGATGAGTGCCGTTTCAAACCGGCATATTTCTTTCACTATCTCGATAAATACCGGTTCCACCATCTCCAGGTGGGTTCTCCAGTCGCTCCCTTCATGGGGCCAGGCCAGCAGTACGCCATCCTGCTCTTCCCATTCGGCGGGCAATCTTATTTTCATCAGTTATCCCCGCTCAATAATTAATTCTACTTAGTCACATTACCCGCTCCGTTGCTTGGCATACGCAGAATCAATAGAGGCTTGCCTTTGCCGGTGCCGGGTTTCCATCTGACGTAGCACCTCTTCCTCAGTAATATCCTTTCTGGGGAGGAAATGGGACAGTAGGTTTTCAATATCGGCGCAGCTCAGAAGCGGATAGTCTTTTTTGTTGGCAAGTCTGGTTTCCAGCATATAGAGCATGGCCAGCATCACCATCGTCATATGATGGTGAAACGCCTGCCAGCCGCGAACCTGATAATGGTCGAGTCCCACATTGCTCTTTGCATCCTGAAAGGCCCGTTCCACGAAATAGCGCTGACCCTGCATGAAGGCAAGTCGTTCCAGGGATGTATCCACAGGAGCATTGGAGAGGCTATACTTTATCTCTTCTTTCGCCCCTATCTCCCGGCGGACGATCAAATGCCGCAGGCGACCCTTAGATTCGGTCGTGTCCCAGGTCCAACCCCGCTGAATCAGGAAGTCTGCTTGCAGCCGACCCTTGGTGCTCTCTCGAAAGGCAATGCGCTGCCAGGACTCCTCAGGCTGACTGGCGGCCCATATATCGACCCGTGTCAAAGGTGTCACGGCAACAAGTCGCGTCGGAGTTCTGCCTCTGCCCTTCTTCTCCGGCAGATACGGCGCAGGGTCTTCAAGATAGATGGTTTGGTCTTTATGGACATCTGCCATGAAGATGTGTCCATCGCATTCCAGAGCATTGAGAAGACCCGGATCTTTGCCATAACCGCCATCCAGGCCAATCCAGCTAAAACGGATACCCTGTGCTTTGGCTTTACGAGTCATTTCGAGAACAAGCTCGCTCTTGGTTTTAAACTCGATGTCGTCCGGTACGCCGGCTTTTTGGCAACGCTTCTTGTCGTCAGTCCACTCCTTCGGGAGATACAGACGCTCGTCAACCAACGCTACATGCGGACCCATTGCCAGAGCGGCGCAAACGACTGTCTGGCAATTATCGGTCTTACCGAGTCTGCCGCACCATTGCCTGGCTGCGCCGACTGACATCTTTCCTTTCTTGGGAATGCCGGTCTCATCGTAAATGAGTCCAGTGTCAGGGCTGCCTCCGATCAGTCGGTCGCAATCCATTGCGATCTGATTCTGTACTGGTAGGTGTTCCCAAGGAGAATGTGATAGGAAATGCTGCATTGATTGCCACTCACTATCAGCGACTGCTTCAGTCATACGCTCCATGTTCTTGCGATTGGCTTGAAAAAGACCACTGAGATAATGAAATGATTGTCTCACAACAGAGCGGGTCTTTGTTACAAAGAACCGTGAGTAACGATTGTGAAACCTAACGAATGAAGACGCAAGTCCCACCAGTGGACTTTGCCCTTCATGGTTGCTCCCTTCTAATTTTTGGATTTTGTTATGGACTGCGACTCATCATCATCCTGACTGCAACCCCGTTTGAAATGATGAGCTATAATAACATAATCCGTAGATAAATTAAACTGTTATAATGTGACTAAGTAGAATTA
>CAIVAP010000255.1 GCA_903903945.1 uncultured bacterium
ATGCTCAGCGTCCACTCGGTCTGGTTCGGCAGAGCAAAACCAAGCTTCGTGGTCGGGTTGAACGGGTTGGGAACGTTCTGTGAAAGCGCAAACGAGGTCGGCAGAGAGATCTTGTTGACCCGAGCATTGAGCATGTTACCATAGTAATCGGCAACTTCAACACTCTTAAGCTCAACATCACCACTCACCGTAAACAGCTCGTTAGTGCCGGAAGCAATACGATTCGACAGATTGCTCATACCGGAGTAGACAAGCACTTTCAGCTCGCCATTAACTTCGGCAGGATCAACCTGCATGTTCGTGTTGCTCACAACGTTGTAAGCACCGTTGATCGCAAACGTCGCATAAACGGCGCCAATTTCGCTACCAGACACGGTCGAAACCGAACCGTTAACAAAATTCACCGTCGCAGCGCTTGCAAACGGAGACAGCTTCGTGAACGGCAGAGCATCACCAACGATAATGCGCAGCAAGTAGACGAGATCGCCAACCGTAAGCGGCCGACCGTCATTGTTGACGTCAGTAGCGGCAACCTGGCCCTGCACATTAATCGTAAATGCGGTGATTCCCTTGAGGAAGAAGTTGGTGAACACTACCGCGTCCGCGATTTCGTTCGCAATACCGTTCAGGTTGACATCTCCACGCGCGTCGATTGAGTCGGCGCAAGCGATATCAACACCACCGTTCCAGAAGTACAGTACTTCCTCAACCGGTTTGTTGTCATAGGCTTGGCAATCGGGTACGCAGAAACCACCATATACGATACCCGCATCGGGTGTCACTATTGGATAGTGCGTGCAAGGGATGTCAAACGTGTCAAGTGGCATCGACTCCGTCCATTCAAAGGTATGAACGGCGTTTACCCCGGAAAGGTATAGTATGTTACCTGTCGGGTCGGAGAAAGTGTTGTCACTGCATACAACCCAAGCAAACCCTATCTCCGAGTACTGACACTCGAACGTACGGTCATTGGTGACGTAGAACTTCAAGTCGGCGATTTCACCATACGCGTTGAAAGGATCCTTCGCGCCGCCGCAACCCGGATGGTTCGGACCGTTGTTGGTCTCGGCCAAAGCCACAAGCCTCAGCAAACCAGACGGACACGGACCATTGCAGTTGCCTTCATAACCGAAGCGGTAAGTGAAGTACTCCCATCCGGAACCACCGAGGGGGCAAGGCTTCAACTTGTCACCAATTTCCGCGGAGACAAAGCTCAAAGCAGATGCATCGTAGTGGATCAGGAGGTTGTAACCGGCTAGGCTCAACGCAGAGCCAGTCAATAAGACCGGCACGTGTTGGTAAGTACCCTGGTACACCATCTCCAGCTTCGGGATCTTCACCATATCGTATGCCACGGCATTAATAACCAATTCACAAGGTACAGAGACGCCACTGCAGACGTCTGTCGCAGTGATAGTGAAGTGGTCAGTGCCGGTAGCGGTTGGGGTGTACGAGAACACGTTGCCGACGAAGCCGAACGTACCGTTAGCATCTAGGCTGGTGGCATTCCAAGTTAGACTCGCCACGTCACCCAAATCAGTATCCGTGGCAGTAAAGGTTCTCTGATACAGGTTGTTCAATGTGGCTATTACAGGAGCGGACGGACAGTTGGTGATGACCGGGTTGGCGTTCGTCCAATTAATATCGAACGGATAGTCCGTATGAGTAGTCCCGCCCGGACACGTATTGTGAGCGGTCACTACGACATGGGTCGGCACCTGTGAAGGGCAAACACCGTCAACCGACAGCGCACCACTGTTGAGGCCAATCGTGCCACCAACCGCGGTGAAAGTCACCGGATTCATCGGCGGATTGTTTGGATCGCTGGCCTGGAAAGTAAACGTGTAGGGAGAACCATGGCTATGGCTCACCGACGCGGCCGGAGTGGCCGTGAATATCGGACCCATGCACGGCATGACGCCACGAACAAAGCAGGCCTCACCCTGCGGATTATCCGACGCCCCTATCGGCAAACCCTGGAAGGTCGGTAGGTTTGCGAAGAAATTGGTGGCCCACAAGGTGTCTCTGGTAGTACCAACGACAAGTGGAGTGAGAAATTGTGTGCCAGCTTCAATTATGAAGTCCATCGCGCCAATCTTCTTTGGCTTCACGCAGAATGTACCATCAACCTGAAGCGCAGGAATGCGAACCTTGATGCTGTAGGCGATGGTCGACGAGAGGTGTTTCCAAATGTGCTTCGACTGGTCCTTAAGTATGTCGATGCCAGCCATTGTCATCTGGTCCGGAAACCCGGCGTTATCCAAAGCAAGACCGCCTAAACCCCAAGATTTGCGGAAGCCGCCTTGGCTGGCGTTAAGGCCGTACTCGTTCAGAAAACAGTTCGAAGAATCGATAACCGGAGGATCTCCGCCGTCATCCGCGTACGGAAGGTTGCCCCAAGGAACAACTATGGAGAAAGGTTCGCTGCCACTATTGATAAACTCGAAACCGAGCGTCCAGGCAATCAACTTTTGATTATTGGTGAACCAGAACTCGAGAGTGTTGTCCTGTCCAACGTACATCTGTGGCGGGCCTGGAATCAGATTCGGCAAGGCACCATTGATTCTCATCGACACGTCCGCATGGAATGTAGTATCAATCGGAAGTGTTAGAGTATCGCAGGGGTGAGCGCCAAGCGCGCTCGCTGTGAGAAGAAGCATAAACAAAAATATCAGAACTAAACAATTGCGTTTCATTCTTAGCTCCTTAAAGGTTGTTGAAACGAATCAGGGTTAACACTCACCCTGAACTATGTTGTAGTCCAAAGGACTTGAAGAATCTCGCCTATTGCGAGCCCTTCAGACCGGTGAGATCAACAGAATGACGCACGCTGTGGCGGATTCTGTCAGGGTCTCACATGGTGGTTGAACGTTTAAGCCTCTTCTTCTCCTTAAATCTTTCTCACCTCCTTCCACTTTTTTTCTCCTTCAATTTCTATCACTTTCAATATGCCTTTCTAAGACTCGTGCCAATTCTCTGTCAGGGACCGTTGCGCCTATGGACAATGCGGCTGGGTGCCACCTGCGAAAATGTAGGCGATCAGGTACACCGCATCAGAAATATTAATCTTGCCATCGCCACTGGCGTCTCCCATGCCGTTCGGATTGCCACCACAGTAACCAGGAGCTGTGCCACCTGCGAAAATGTAGGCGATTAAGAACACCGCGTCAGAAATATTGATGGTGCCAGTGCCGTTGGCGTCACCGCATTGGCAAGGGTTACAGGTGAACTCGGTGGAGCCGTCTATAAACACCAGCTTGTTGTAATCGTAAGACTCACACCGTAGATATGGCGTCTTACACAAATAATCCTGCGGCCAATGTTCTATACAAATTGTATAGTCGGGACTCCAAGTTTTGCAACACCCCCATTCAAAGAGTGTGTCCAAGACATAGTTGCACGCGATTCTCTGACCCGCTTGATTCACGAAACTCGACTGGTACCTGTCAATCTGCAGCCGGACCATGTGAACCGGCATACTGTCGCACACGGAATCGGCCGCAGTCGTTTCCATAATCAGATTCAGCAAAACACCATTACCCGGCGGAATCGGTTTGACAATGGGCGGAGATCCGCCATCACATATGCCTGATATTTTCACCAGGCTGGGTATAGAGTCCACAATTTGCGCGTCAAAAAACTCGAAACCCCCACACCTCGTGCCAACCGTGTCGAACTTGGCGTACATTACCCCGCCCCGTACAGAATCCATTCCGAATCGCAAAAGCTCCGGCCGATTCGACCACAGGTACAAAGTAAAACCTAAAATTGAATCACTCACGTTGTTCATATACACCGGAAGCACTATGTGATTATTTATGTGGTGATCCTGGAGCCCGATAGTATCATCGCCAAGCTGACAAACCAACTCCGGGCTGTTGGGCGCAGTCGCAGCATCCCTGCTTACAAACGTCACACCAAGCGGCAAGATGAAGATCAACGCCAGTGATACAAAACGCCATCTGGGGGCCATCAAGCAACCTCCTTGCTCAGAGAAAAGAGTTACATTACCGTTACTTCTTTAATCGGTAGCTGTTTGGCCTTTTTACAGTCTCCGCCGTACAAATTTAGGTCTGCGTCGCCTAATACTGGTAAGAACCCTAGTCTAAATGTTCGAGTCTGCGATGCGCCTTGACTTGGGACTCAACACGCATCCGGAAGTCTTCGTTTACGAAGTAAAATTAAGCTTCTTTATGCTTCAATTCAATTAATGAAACTCAGCGTTGTCAATTCTCGCCAGAAATTACGGTTAGTAACAAACTTGATCGCCAAGATCTTGTGTTCACTTCGATGAAGAATATAAGCCCTAGGGGGAGCGTTGTCAATAGGAATTTTGGTTTCCGCCATAGTTTTTTTGTTTGTCTCCCCGGCTCCAGACGCACCGATCTCTCGCTCCAATCCGAACGGCAAGCCGCTACCGACGAACAGTTTGAACTCTCTTTTGGGCTGTATCGAGATCAACTCTGTATAGTAGCTGCACAGGCACAAGCAGACAAAAAAAGAGGCCGAAGCACAGGATGCCAAATCTGAGAGGGGGGCAGGAAACTCAAATTTGGGACAACACCCTACTTCAGCCTTCTAATTCCTGAACGCAGTTTAACATGCATTGTTCCAAAATGCAAGCGAAAAATTGCAACTATTGCAAAAAAAATTGCCAGACCAATACCCGTCACTTCCTGTCGTTGCAACTCGTTGCCAAATAATCGCTTCGGCGGACAGGTATAATTTATCACTTCATACTGTGATTTAGGGGGAGATATTGCTACCGCAGTTACTCAATTTCACCGGCTACCAGACACACCTCGAATCAGCCGACTTTAACGTTGCCGAACCTACTGCGAAGCCACGGTCTGGCTGCTAATGGCCACGTATCCCTGCATGGCATAGTCGATTGCGTCCCCGAGAATTCGCGCCGTTTCCTGAGACGCATGAAAACCCATCGAGTTTTCGGCAGCCACAAAGTCCAGGCGCCATTGGGCTTTACGGTGGAAGTCTCTTGCCTTCGTAAGCTGTTCTGAACTCGTTCCGGATTCCTGTGCTCTCTCAATAGCGGCAATCAGGGTCAACACTGCGTCCTCAGCCCGGTTCATCAACTCTTTGGTACGATCTTGGATTGTCTCGACCCGCCTCAGCATCTCGGCTTCGTTCTGTCGGTGACAGGTTTGGCAAGATGCCGCCGTATTCAAGAGCGGACTGCGCACATGATGACTGCTGACTTTGACCGCCCCTTCCCGAATGTACGGCATGTGGCAATCCGCGCAAGAAACCCCGCTACGGCCATGAATCCCCTGATTCCATACCTCAAACTCAGGGTGCTGGGCTTTCAGCAGACGCACGCTGTCGACGGGATGCGTCCAGTCCTTCCACCCGACACTGTCATAGTACTCTTCGATCTGCTGAACCTTCAGACCGTCGTGCCAAGGATAGGTCAGATACTTGCCGTCGCCTTTGAAATAGTATTCCACGTGACACTGACCGCAGACGAAAGCCCGCATTTCCTGACGCGTGGCCAACTCGTTCGGATCGTAGTCGGTTGCCCGATTGCCTTTGCGCCAGGCAGCAATACTCGGAAGGTGTTCAGCGTCATCATTGCTGCGCGCGAAAACCGCGATTCCGTTGAGAAAACCGGGGCGGGTGACCCGTAACTGCATCGATTGCGGGTCGTGGCAATCAATACAACCGACCGGATGATCAACCAACTTCCGCGCATCACTATAAGGCATCGCACAGACGATCTCGAAACCCTTCATGATTTGCCCCTGGCGATCGCTGTCGGCAATTCCGGCCTTGCGTCCTTCCGCCACATAAGCTGGTATCACTGAGGCATGGCAGTGAATACACGCTCCCGGCTGTTTGAACTGCTTGACACGTTCCGTCATGTCCTGATCGGCGAGCATGAAGGCGTGTCCTCGTTCCTCGCGATAGTCCACGCTAAAGGCATAGCCTTTGAACAGCTCCCGCCAGCGCGGATCGGCATCCAATTTGGAGAACGCTTCCGAACCGCCGTACTTGGTGCGTACGGTATCGACGGTGCGCTTGTAGGTGTCGTACTGACGCGGGAAGTTCTTCCCCCACTCTGCCGGGTCGACCGTGTTTTCATCGAGATCAACGATCTTGAACACCACCTGTCTCCCCTCATCTTTGCGTGTCGAGATATTCTGCCAGAGCAGCATCACCACAAACGTCACCACCGCTACCCCGACAATCGCCAGTCCGTAGATCATGCGCTCCCGACGTCGGGAACGATTTCCGCTATTGTCTGTCATAAATCCTCTCCTGTCTATTCGCGCGGACCGTGCCCCACGCCGCCATGGCAGCGCACACAGTCCATGGTTTCTTGATTGTGATATGACCCCACCGACACCAATTGGCTCACCAGATTGTCGTGGCAACGTAGACAATTATCGAGCAGCACGTGTTTGTTTTTAGGTCGAATCTGAATCGGCTCGTGAAAATTCTGGAACGTAAACGCGCGTGAATGATGAAACCCATTTTCCATCTTGACGTAGTATTTCGGAATCAGCGCGTGTGGTGTATGGCAATCATTGCAGGTGGCATAGGCGTGATGGCTCGCTTTCTGCCAGCCGTCAAATTGATCGCGCATGATATGGCAATTTGTGCAGACCGTTGGATCATCGTAGAGGTAGGAATATCCCTTGGCGTAGTAGAAAGTATAGAACCCCATTCCAAAGAATATCCCCAGCAGGATCGCCAGTGTAAGCGCCGAGAGTTTGATTGCTAATCGTACTTGCATAGTCGCTGTCTGTCCACAATGAGCGGCTTTTTGATACCAATCGCAAAGAAATAACCATCATCTACCTGCGAAGTCCTTGACGTAAGTCAAGAGCCACCCAGTTTGTCTGCAAAGCAGGATCAAGCTCACGCGCAACGGCTCGACAACTTCGCCTTGCGCGACTAATCAGAAGGATGATGGTTTCACGATATGGAGAAAACACCGGTGTGCTGCATCCTGCTTCTGCAACTACTTCACGTCAGCACTCATCTGCATCATCCGGAGAGGCAAACAAATTCGTCTGAGCGAGTCGACGGGCGCGTTTGCGGGATTTGGCCGATTCCAGTGTCTCGCGCAATGTGGATGTTCTATTGCCACTGTCGTACGTAAGTGACAGTGCTCCCATCTCCAGTAACCGCTGATTACCTGCGGCAACACCATCGCCATCGCGCACGAATAACGGCGACCAATTGTGCCTCAGATTTTCTACAGCACCAGCCCAAGTACCCCCTTCGGCGGTGGCGGCCGAGACCACCAGCGACCAATCGGCAAGAGCATAGATGCATTTGTTTCGCCCCATCGCATTGCCGACGCTGAAACCGACATCGGGACGAAACGGTGTGACGAGAGTCAGCCGCCCCTGTTCAAGAGGCGTCCGATATCTGTCCGCGAATGCTTCTCGTCCCAGACTGTCAGCCAATACGCCGACAGCGCAACCGCCGTCATCGAGACCCGACAACATCGCCTCACGGTCGATACCCCTAGCCCCCCCCGAGACAATCTGGATATTCTCTTGCGCGCAGGCAGAGGCGATTTGGCGCGTGAATTCAAGTGCCATTTCATCGGCGTCGCGCGAACCGATTATCGACAGTCCACCGCCGTCGAGCAGCGCCTGCTCGCCGACACCAAAAAGCAGGGGAGGTGTCGCCCTGCCAAGCCGCGCCGGCAAACGCTGCGGATAAGCCGCATCGGTTTGTCCCAAGACCCATATCTCCGATTCTCGCCACTGTTCCAACCCTGTCGTCAACTCGGAGTGTCGTGATAACAGCGTATCCAAGCGAATATCCGTAATCCCTGCCAGGACCGAGGGCGGCAATTGGGCTCGAACTTCTTGCTGCTGTATTTGGACAGGGCCAAAGCCCAGACTGTTCAACCAGAGCAGTAAGCGATTATACTCGCCGGGACTAAGCGGTTTTGCTTTGTCACGGGATTCTTCACCAAACACACAGCAGAGCAGGAGCGCGATTTGCGTCTCCTCGCTCACGGAATTAGCATCAGTAGACATATATATTCACTCCGACGTGGTAACCGCCAACGCAAACGGGAAGACCGGACCGCTGCCTGCTTGTCGCAGAAGCGCTGCCACCACCGTCATCGTCCAGCGAGAATCAACCATGTCATCAACTAACAATACGGGTTCGTGTTTTACAAGTGCGTCATCGATTCTGAAAGCGCCGTCAAGATTATGAGCTTGCTGAAAACTGTTGCTGCGAAGCTTCTGCGCTTCCGTCGGATGCGCCTTGATAACACACGGAACAAATGGCAACTGCAGTTCGCGCGCTAACCGTAGCGCGAAATCCGGTACCAACGTACGATTGTTAAGCGACGGAACGCACGTGACCCATTTGGGAAACGGCCTCGGTTGCCAGTTTATGCGGATCAAGTCAAAGGAAGCGTTTACC
This sequence comes from uncultured bacterium, assembly GCA_903903945.1. Classification (GTDB taxonomy): domain Bacteria; phylum Zixibacteria; class MSB-5A5; order CAIYYT01; family CAIYYT01; genus CAIYYT01. The sequence continues at coordinate 8,416 of CAIVAP010000255.1, forward strand.
AATTCGTCATCGAAGTGACAGTCCTGTTGTTTGCCACGCCGCACCTTGTCTCCCCATCCGGCATCTCCCCAGCGACAGAGGGATCGTCCTGCTTCCATGTTTAGTGTGGCGGAGATAGAACCTTTGAAATCGTGTTCGACGAAGGCGCCGATTGGCCAGCGTTTGCGAGGTTCGATCCGCTGAGGAGAGTGTTGCAGAAATCGCAGCGCCTCAGTCACGAGTATTTCAGAGCAACTCTCGGACAAGAGCGGCTGCCCGACGCAGTTGGCGCACCGCCCGCAGGGACGCGCGTCGGGATCGTCCAGTTCCCGTTTCAGAAACGCCATCAAACACTCTTGTGTGCGCATATACTCGCGCATGCGCGCCTGTTCCGTTCGCTTGATCTGCAGCAGTTGCGTCGCGCGCGAAGTATCGTAACAGTACTTAACTTCTTGAAGGCGCCAACGGGTATCGATTTTCGTGATCGGCGCCGGCAACTCCACCGCCAATAGTGACAGGACTTTTTCAATTTCGCTGCGACGGATATTTACCTGAGTCTCAATTTCGGAAACGGTCAACCCGGCCGAAGCACGTTTTAGAGCGTCCAGCACCTGTCCGACATGCTCGATGGAGGGCATTGCCGAGCGGATGAAGTAGTCGGTGATTTCGTCATCCTCGGCGCCACAGAGCAAGATTCCAAACGCCAGTTGCACGGCCCGCCCGGCACGTCCAACTTGCTGGTAGTAGTGTATGGCTGAGCCGGGACGTTGAAAATGAATTACAAAACCGATATCCGGCTTGTCAAAACCCATTCCCAAAGCCGATGTCGCTACCAGCGCTTTGATTTCGTTATCCAGCAACTGTTGTTCCAACTCCTTCCGCTGTTTAGTCTCCAGCGCGCCCCAGTAAGCGTGGGCGTTGATGTGCTGTATTTGCAGCCACCTTGCCACCCGGCGGGCGTCCTCGATCGTAAGCGTATAGATGATACCGCTGCCGGGGAGTGGCGGCAGGTGCTCGGCCAGCCATGCTAACCGCATCGCCTGACCGGGAAGAACAATGTTTTGCAGACGAAGGCTTTCCCGTTCCAGCGGCCCGCGCTGGATCACCAGACCGGATGCCAACTGACTGATTATATCCTCAACCACCCGGTTGTTGGCCGTCGCCGTTGTTGCCAAAATCGGAATACTCCGCGGCATGGCTTTCAGCACTTGCGGAATCCGTCGATAATCGGGTCGAAAGTCATGCCCCCAATCCGATATGCAATGCGCCTCGTCGACAACAAAAAGACCGGCCTTGCTCGCCAGCGGCGCCAGCACCCGTGCGCAGAAGTTGTCATTGGCGAGGCGCTCCGGGGAGACCAGCAGAATATCAACTCTGCCGGCAGCCAGTTCCTGCTGCACTTGACTCCACTCGTCAACATTGCTCGAATTGATTGTAGCCGCGCGCAACCCCGTCCGTTCCGCCGCCAGAATCTGATTGCGCATTAGCGCCAGTAATGGTGAGACCAGTACCGTCGCACCGGCGCCATCGTCGCGCAGCAGACGGGTTGCCAGAAAATAGACGATGCTCTTCCCCCAGCCGGTGCGTTGCACCACCAGCAACCGAGACTTGCGATAAACCAGTTGGTGGATCGCTTCCCATTGTCCTTCGCGAAACAGAGCTTGAGAGTCGCCTAGCGCCAAACGCAGCAACTCTAAGGCATGTTCGTACGCATCACCGTTCATAGTGATCGCCTCCCCGATATTTCCACAATGTTTACCGGCGGCAGGTAATATCTGGCGCCCGCGCCGAGTTGTCCATTAGACTCAAGGGTTCAGGACAGTGTCGAAGTATAAGGTATCGATCTTGTTCTCTTGACGCAAGCGCGTAATGAAAAACCCGACATTTTTGGGCCGATGACTACTGCTGCAAGCGTTTGAATTCGGGCGCGGCGGCAAACCCTTCTCTGCCATGGAACTCCATCACCTATTTACCCAAAACTTTTGTTGCTTTCCGGCCGATCCGTTGGTGTATATAATAGTAGGAAGTAAATCAAAGACGAATAATTGACGAACATAAAGATAGACAGGAGGGAACCATGACGGACAGATTTGATGACAAGCGGATCAATGAAGCGCTCGAGTTGCTCAATGAAGTGGCGCGCGACAAGAAGGTAGAGCTGCAAGGAATGGTCTCGAACAAGTATGGCGAATTGCGATCGGCCATCGGGGGTGTTGCCGGCAAACTGCAACATGATGTTGTCGAGACTTATCACCGTGGCACGGAGAAAGCCAAGGAATTGGTGTCCGAGGTTGACGAAAGCGTTCATAAAAATCCGTGGCCGTATCTCGGCGGCACGGCGCTGGGATTCTTGATTCTCGGTTATTTCCTCGGCAGATCAAAAAAGTAGTGGGTCGCAATCGATTTGTGGGCGGTGGA
>CAIVAP010000256.1 GCA_903903945.1 uncultured bacterium
CACTATTTCCAGAATCTTTTCTTCCATCATCAATTCCCGTAGCTAAGTGCTCATTGACAGTATCGCTTACCTGCGCTTGCTACGCCATCCGTGGCCTTGCTCACAACCGCCCGACTTCCACAAATCAAATAAAGCTCTGTTGTCACGATTTGGCAAGAATAAAAGTGCCGCTGAGGGAAAAGCGCTTGACTTCACTCCCCAGATTTGGTTCCTTAGTGGTTCCCATATTATGGATTATCGTACCCGATATCATCAACTGGTTGGCTTCGACAAATGGCTCCTATGGCTGACGCTTGCGTGGAGTATTCTCGGTATCGTTTCCAACTATGTGCGAGTTCATACCGACAACAATCTGCTGAATGTCATCCTACAACTCGCTGTCATGGCACTGTGGCTGATGATAGCGGTTACTATCATTAGATCAATTACCAACAGCGACCGATTGCTTCGCGATTATGGATTCTCTTTCAGACTGGGCGGGCTGATTTCACTGGCGGTAGTGATTGCGTTCTCTGCTTACAAAATCGCCGAACAACAAGTAGGGACAGAGCTGATTGACTCAGAGTTTATTTTCAAGGTTACCGGTGCCTTCATGGAAGAGATTGTGTTTCGCGCAGTTGCGATCAATATCTTCATTTCGTATTTCGACGGAATCAAAGGCAAATTGTTTTGGGCAATACTCGCAAGTACCATCATTTGGACGGTTCCGCACATACCCTCAAAAACCCCAATTGAGTGGGAGTGGCTCTTCGTAAGCTCTATCATTAGCGGCTATATCTACCGATGGTCACGCTCGGTTCTTCTCCCCGCGTGGCTTCATGTGGCTTCGAATACCTCGTGGTTCGGCGGATTGATTGCCTGTATTGCGTACTTGTTGATTGCCGTTTTCGATTTCCCTATTCTTGCACGCCGATCTCATAGATCAAGACCTCTTGCGACCTGAAATGAGGCGTCAGGCCGTTATCTCACAGAACAGACTGGATTCGTCAACTTCCGTGATTGTGCAGCGTCGTCCCAACTCAGATACAATCGAGGCAAAGCGGTCTGCTGTGTAGGTCGTTCCACGGAAGCCGTCTTTGCAAACGATTTCGCCTTCCCGTGTGGCATCCCAATCGATCTCGCCAACGAGACCATGCTCTGATTGAATGCGAAACCATTCGAGACGATCCTTCCAGAATTTCATTGAATAACTTGAGAATAGCGCAAGTCCCCCGCGCTTGGTGACGCGCAAACTCTCGCTGATTAGCGTTTTGGGGTCGACGTGAAACGCAGAGATGCCGTTCTGAATGATGGCCACGCAATCAAAAGAGCTATCTCGAAATCCCAGAGCAGCGGCATTCATCTGCGCAAGGTGAACACTGGCGGTCGACTTCATACTCTCAACTGCAACTCGTAAGCTGGCTTCCGAAGTATCGATGCCGCAAACAAGCTTGGCCTTCGTCGTCAGTCGTTCCAGAACACGGCCGTATCCACATCCGAGTTCGAGCACGATGTCAGAGAAACTAAGTCGATCCAGAACAAAAGAAATTTCCGCTTCGAGATACTGCTTAACCCGTGGAGGAGCCAGTTCATAGACCAGCCGCAGGCGTTCTGCGGAGAGATTGTTGTCGTAGTAATTCTTCATAACAACTTTTCCGCATTCCGAATTAGCTAATGCTTGAAGTGCCGTACGCCGGTAAAAACCATGGCAATTCCGGCTTTGTCAGCGGCCGCAATAGCATCTTCATCACGTTTCGATCCCCCCGGTTGAATGATCGCCCTGACACCAGCGGCCGCAGCGACTTCCACACCATCCGCCATTGGGAAAAAGGCATCCGACGCCAGTACCGCGCCTTGTGCGCGCCCACCGGCCTTCTTGACCGCCTGTTCCACGGCATCCACGCGCGATGTTTGACCGCAGCCAAATCCAACGAGTTTGGCGCCGTCGATGATGATAATTGCGTTCGACTTGACATGCTTGACCAACTGGAAACCGAAAAGCAGCGACGTTATCTGCGCCACAGTCGGCTTGGTTTTGGTTACGACCGTCAGTTCAGTCTCGCATACGACTTTTTTGTCCGCAGACTGATAGAGAAATCCTCCCGCCACCGAGCGAAAAACGTGGTCGGCCGTGCCCGTCTTGCCTATTTGCGGTAGGCGCAGCAGGCGACGTTGTTTCTTTTTCGACAGCAGCGCCAATGCCGCATCCTCATATTCGGGAGCAATGATGCATTCAACAAATTCGGTTTCATGCAATAGATGCGCGGTCTCCATATCAACTTTGCGATTAAGCCCGATGATCGAACCATAGGCCGACATCGGGTCGGAGGCAAGCGCGTCGCGGTAGGCATCGGCCAGCTTATCGGCGCAAGCGGCCCCGCAGGGATTGGTGTGCTTGACAATGCAGGCAAACGGCTGCTCGAAATCGGCGATCATGCCAACCACCGAATCGAGATCGACAAAATTGTTGTAAGACAGCTCTTTGCCGGCAAGCTGTTCGGAGTCAACCAAGGAGAGAAACTTGTCGGCAGCATTGCGATACAGCGCGGCTGACTGATGCGGATTCTCACCATAGCGCAACGAAGCGACCTTGCTCAGGTCGAGTGAGATAGATACCGGAAATTCCTCTTCGGTGCCGGTTGATTTACCACCTTGGAAATACTCATTAATTGCGCGGTCATATTCATAAACCAGCTTGAAAGCCGCAGCTGCATGAGATCTTCGCGATACCAATGATAAGACGCCCTCGGTGGCCTTGTACTCTTCCACAAACGCTTGATATTGTGATGGCTGCACCAACACGGTCACCCCCTCGAAGTTCTTGGCGGCGGCGCGGATTAATGTTGGGCCACCAATATCAATGTTCTCGATAATCTCCTCTTCCGAGCCGCCTTTGGCAACCGTCTGCGCAAAGGGATACAGATTGACAACGACCAGATCAATCGCCTTGTAGTCCTGACCATCAAGTTCCTTCTGATGATCGGGTATGTCGCGTCGAAACAAAATCCCGGCAGCGATTTTGGGATGCAGCGTCTTGACCCTGCCGTCGAGAATCTCCGGCGCGCCGGTGAACGATGATACCGTCACCACGCGAATTCCGGCATCCTTGAGCGCCTGCTTGGTTCCGCCGGTAGAAATGAGTTCAACGCCTTCCCCCTCAAGGAATCTGGCAAGTTCAACGATACCGGTCTTGTCAGAGACACTAATTAGGGCGCGCTTGATTCGGTTAGCTTTTTTGTCGTTGGAAACCATGGACTCCTCATCTATTCACGATTAGCTCTTCGGCGAGTTTATAACGCTGCCGCGTTCCCGCAATAACACTCTCGGGCAGATGGGGCGGCGGCGAGTTTTTGTCCCAACCCGAGTTTGACAGAAAGTCGCGCACGAATTGCTTGTCAAACGACTCTTGCGACTTGCCTACGCGGTACTTATCCGCCGGCCAGAAGCGGGAAGAATCGGGCGAGAGTATTTCGTCGATCAGGATAATGTCCCCTTCATACAGACCGAACTCAAACTTGGTATCGGCCAGAATAATACCGCGTTTCTCGCAGTAGTCTGCAGCTCTCTTGTATAGCTCCTTTGAGACCGAACGCAACTTTGCGGCAATCTCCAGGCCCGTGATCCGCGCCATCTCTTCAAATGAGATATTGATATCATGCCCGCTTTCTTCCTTGGTCGCTGGAGTAAAAATCGGTTCGGACAGTTTCTGCGACTCCTGAAGATTATTGTCGAATGTAAATCCGAGGACTTTCGTATTGCCGGCCTTTTGACCTTTGATATAATCACTCCACAGTGACCCGGCGATGTACCCTCTGACAACACACTCGATATCTATCCGCTCTGCCTTTCTTACCACCATTGAGCGCCCCTCCAATTGATCGCGGTACTTATGCAGGTGCTCGGGATAAGCATCAACATCAGCGGTGATGAAATGATTCCGCACCACGTCCTTGAGATGCTCGAACCAGAACAGCGACATCCGTGTCAGTACCGCGCCTTTGCCCGGAATCGGATCCGGCAATACATAATCAAACGCCGATAGACGGTCGGTCGCGACAATCAACAACCGATCATCTAGATCATAAACATCGCGCACCTTGCCGCGGGAGAATAAACTGACATCGGGCATCGTCGTCTGCCAAAGACTATCCATCGTCACTCCAATCGCAGTTCGCCCGAAGCGATCCTTGCCACCGTTTCAGGGTACAGTTGATGTTCAATTTCCAGTACTCGCTGCTGCAGCGACTCCGGCGTGTCATCAGGATTAACGGGCACTCTTCGCTGCGCTACGATTCTGCCGTCGTCGTAAACCTCGTCAACAAGATGTATCGTAACCCCGGTTTCCTTCTCGCCTGCCGCCAGCACCGCCTCATGCACGTGAATTCCGTACATCCCTTTGCCGCCGAATTTCGGCAACAGTGCCGGATGAATATTAAGGATACGGTTGCGGTAAGCACAAATCACGTCATTGGGTATCTTCTTCATATAGCCCACCAGGCAGATCAGTTCGACGCCGCGCGCCGCAAGCTGGCGGAGAAGTTCCTGCGCAAAGGCCGTTTCCGAGTCGAATTTCGTGTCGCTGATCACCAGAGTTTCGATTTGATGATTGCGCGCCCGTTCGAGAGCGTACGCCTTGCGGTTATTACAGATCACAAGCACCATTTCGCCGGCGATCTGTTCCGAAGCGCAGCCGTCAATTAGAGCTTGCAGATTCGAACCGCCGTGCGAGGAGAATGCAGCAATACGCAGCTTTCCTGCCATGATATCCTTTGCAAAGACATCCCGTCTCAAACGCATCGATGACCGGCATTGGTCTCTCGATGCAATCTAAAGTAGGAATAACGCGGTTGTCAGTCAACAGCGATTCTGTGGGTATTGGCTCGCGCGGAATTGACATCAACTTTCGGGACTGATGAAAAACCTCGGAATTGTCATTGCGAGGAGTCAGGGCGGGTGAGAGAGGGGAGGGGCAATGACGACGAAGCAATCTGCGCGCCTGC
>CAIVAP010000257.1 GCA_903903945.1 uncultured bacterium
CGTCGCCAAGCCGGTAGCCATCTTTTCCTCGTCACCTTTGGATGTGGTGTGAATGGCGAAGTCAATGGTGGGCGCCGGAAATTCCACCGGAGGTACTTGCACTACTTCTTTTCTGTCGCAGAGCGTGTCGCCGGTGTGAGTGTCTTTGAGTTTAACCAGCGCGCCGATATCGCCGGCGTGGACGGTTGTCATGTCAACACGTTCCTTGCCCCTGAGCGCGAATATCTGGCCGATTTTCTCACTGGAATTGCGCGTCGAATTGAAGACTTCGTCGCCGACGTGGATAACGCCGGAATAGATTCGGAACAGGTTTAACTCGCCGACATGCCGCTCAGCGATAGTCTTGAATACAAAGGCACAGACTGGCTGGCCGTCTCCAGCCTTGAGCGAAACAACCTTGTCACCTTTCATGACGCTGAATTCCGTAGTGTCCGCAGGTGACGAGAAGAACTGAATGGCAAAATCAAGCAGCGGCAGGGCGCCCTTGTTGGTCGTGGAGGATGTCACGAACACTGGGAAAAGCAGGCGCTTGCTGATGGCCTTTTTCAAGCCCGTCTTGATTTCATCGGGCGACAACTCGCCGGCCTCGAAAAACTTCTCCAGTAGCGCATCGTCGGCTTCCGCGGCTGCTTCCGTCAGCTTGTCCTTGGCCCCTTTGCACTTGGCTTCCATGTCGCCGGGAATGGGAATCTCATTGATTGAGCCATCGGCGGCGAACTCGTAGCCCTTCATCTTGAGCACGTCAACAAATCCCTTGAAAGTGAGGGCTTCACCGATCGGGATCTGTACCGGCAACGCGCGGGGACTAAGCAGGTCCTGCACCTTCGCGAGGACATCGTCATATTTTACATGTTCTTTTTCGATTTTGTTGATCACGATTGCGAGCGAACTGTGATACTTCTCAGCCAGGTCGAATGCATACTCGGAACCCGATTCCGGCCCACCAAAACCGTCGACAACCAACAGGGCAGTGTCAACTACGCGCATGCCGCTGACCACTTCGCCGGCAAAGTCGGAATAGCCGGGCAAATCGAGAATATTGATCTTATGATTCTTGTATTCACAATGGAGGAAGACGCCGGAGATCGAGATTCTGCGTCTGATCTCCTCTTCCGTATGATCGGAAGCGGTTGAACCGTCGTCGACTTTTCCGAGTCGCGAGACTGCTTTGGCGTAAAACAAAAGCGACTCGGCAAGTGAGGTTTTGCCGCTTCCTCCATGGCCGACTAAAGCGATATTGCGAATCTGATCAGCTAAGTATTCTTTCAAAGCAAGCTCTCCTATCGAATGGAATCAAGGCAAACATAGTCTTGCACATTACCAAATGAATCAGGTCTTGTCAATCGAATTATCGCCATCCTCCCGTCCGATTCCCGTGGTTTTGCGGGCAAAACGCCAATGAATCAGAAAGATCGGCAGACAAACAATGACAATTATTAACTGGTTGACCAGATTTCGTCTTGCACCCATCTTTTCGGCCTGGATAGTGGTGGCTCGATGGGAGGTCCAGCGTCGCTGCCATTCTTCTTCGGAGTAGACTACGGATTTGCCAGTGCTGTCTCCCGGAGCCGTAAGGGCCGATTTCGTACGCATGACCTCCTGATTCGCCTCCGTGCGCTTGAATTCATCAGAATCCGCGTAGGTCTTCCACTCGTACTTGTCGAGGCCTGATTCCGGATCAATCAACGTATAGAGTGCCATCAGTCCGCCAACCAACGCAATGATCAGCGTGATAATGCACACGGCACTAATAAGATAGAAGTAGATCGTGGCGATCCAAGGTTTGGTGTTGGTGGCCATTGTCTTCCTCTCCGGTTTGGAGTGATATTCTGCCTGCTGTTTCATTATTGCACAACTCACTGATTTCCACAAACCAAATCGAACCTACGACGATACAAGGATCAGGAGGAGCAGTATGTTCAATCAATCAATCACGGGAATCAGGACTAATCTTGAGGCATTTACTAAGGCTGCTGCCAAGATCGCGCAGCCCCAGACGACGGAAATGCTTGCAAGCAAGCCCGACAGGCAATCCTCGCGCGCCACGGGACCGCGATTAGCTCTCACGCCCATGGACCAAACCGCAGGCAAGCCACCGGACAAAACGTCGACGACTCAGTCACCGACGAGAGCACAGGATGCCAATGCGCCTAAGGAGACCGCCAACGAGCCGGGCACTCGCAGCCAAGCATCGCAAACCGTCGACCAGGCACAAGAAACGGTGAACATGATGGTGGCGCAGAAAGGTGTGGAAGCCAATCTCGGAGTCCTCAAGACAGCTCTATCGCTGTCGGGACAGACCGTCGATATCCTCGGATAGCGGACTCATTCGTCCGAACTGCGCCGGCAAAGGGGGCTCTATTCTGGGGCGAGCATGTTGATGACCTGTAGCAGAGCATCGCGTCTGCGTTCGTAAGAGAAGTGTGCGCGGACACGTTGCCGCGCACGATCGCCTTCGGTGTCGGGCATCGCCAAAGCACGTCTGACCGCATCGACAACATCAGACGTCTCTCTCGATTCGATGATGATGCCGCAGTCACCAACGACTTCCGGTAAGGCTGCGGCATTTGATACTACAGGAATGCAGCGGCAAAGCATCGCCTCGGCAACTGAACAACCGAAGCTCTCATGTCTGGAAAGCTGCAAGTAGACCTTGGCGGTTGACAAATATCGCCCAACGTGTTCAAACGGAACCTGCCCGATTAAAGTGAGATTGGGTGGCTGCGGTCGACCGAGTTTAGCGGCGACGTTGATCCGCAGACTGCCTATGTGGATGAACTGGATGTCAAGCATCTGTTCTGCCGTGACGACGAAATCGTAAATGCCCTTTGTCTTCCACGTCTCATCCGAGACCTGACCCACGTTGATAACTTTCGGAGTTTTCGGATAGTCTGTGTCGAAGGAAATGTGTTCGAAGCCGTGATGCAGCATGCGTATCTTGTTAGAAGCTACAGCCAGATTCCTTTGGATCTGGAGTTCGGATGACCGGGAGACGGCGAGAACCTGATCAGCCAAGACCAAAATCCAACGGACGAGCGTCCGTCGAAATGGTGATCGAGCCGAACCATATCCGATTTCCGGCTTGTTAGCTGCCTCGTAGCCGCCGACAACCGTGACCACCCGTTTGCCGAGCAGTCTCGCGGCAATCACCAGCGGAAGTGCGTAGATGCTGGCAAACCAGACAAAGAGCAAATCGGATTTCCAGAGTGCATGAAGGTCGCCGAGAAAACGGAGCGGGTTGACATGACGAACGAAGCGAACGACTACATTATGCCGCTCACGCAGAATCTTGAGATCGCGCGCGACAAACGATGGCAGGTCGGGAGAGACAAAGAGAATATTCACGTCGGAAATAACGTTCAAAGGCGCCAAGTTGCAATGAAGAAATCAAGTGAATGCGCGCTTCTTGAGACGGCCCGTGGGTCAAGCGACCTGTGACCCTGTTGTCGGACGCCAAGTCGCTTGACCCACAGTTCGTTTGTTTGTCCTAATCAACCAGGACTTTTTCCAGCCGCTCCAAAATATAGTCGGCTTCACTCTGGTTGATTATCAGCGGTGGACTGATGCGAATGGTGTGGTGATGGCTGTCATTTGCCAGCATCCCCAGACCAAGTAACTTCTCGCAGTACACCATGGCGTCACCATTCTTGACTTCAATACCGATGAAAAGGCCTCGGCCGCGAACTTCCTTTACGTGGGAAGAGCGGGCGGCAATTTCCGTAATTCGATCTTTGAGGTACTTGCCGGTTTTGGCCGATTTTTCGGTAAGGTGCTCTTCTTTGAACACATCGATGGCCGCCAGACCGGCGGCGCAAGCGAGAGAGTATCCGCCGTAAGTCGAGCCGTCCGAGCCCGGATGGAACACCATGTCCATCAGTTCGGTATTGGTTATCATTCCCGACAGAGGCACCAGACCGCCGGAAATGGCCTTTCCGACAATGATGGCATCGGGAACAGCATTTTCATGTTGAAAGCAGAAATCTCTGCCGGTGCGGCCGAGCCCGACCTGAATCTCGTCGGCTACCAGCAGCATATCGTGCTGATCGCACAGTTCTCGCAGCCCGGTCATAAAGCCGTCCGGAGGAATAAACATCCCGCCTTCGCCTTGCATCGGCTCAACCAGAATGCCACAGGTGTTCTTGGTGATCAGACGCTTTACGTCCTCTATGTCACCGTATTTGGCAGTGACAAATCCGGGCGTCAGCGGGCCAAAACCTTCTTTGTAATGCTTTGAGTCGGAGAAGGAGATCACCGAGATCATGCGACCGTGAAAGTTGGATGTA
>CAIVAP010000258.1 GCA_903903945.1 uncultured bacterium
GAGGACGCCTGATATATGCCGGCGCCGGTACCTCCGGTCGCCTTGGCGTGCTGGATGCCGCCGAGTGTCCGCCCACATTCGGTGTGCCTGCCGGTATGGTTTGCGGTATTATCGCCGGCGGGCGCCGTACGCTTGTGCGATCGCGTGAAGGCGTAGAGGACGACGTTGCGGCCGCCGTACGGGATTTTGAAAAGCTGAAACCGCGGCGGACAGATACGGTAGTTGGAATCGCTGCTTCCGGCAGGACACCCTATCCGCTGGCAGTGCTCAGACGCGCCAAGCGGAGCAGCGCCGCGACGGTATTTCTGGCATGCAACGAATTGCCGGAAATTCCCGCCTTCATTGATCTCATAATCAATCCCATACTCGGTCCGGAGGTGTTGACCGGATCGACACGTTTGAAGGCCGGAACCGCCTGCAAAATGATTCTCAATATGCTCTCGACAACGTCGATGGTGCAGATTGGCAAATGCTACGGCAATCTGATGGTTGACCTGCGAGCTACCTCGGAGAAGCTGACGGAACGATCCAAGGGAATTCTCGTCGAGACCATCGGTGTGTCGTATCAGCAGGCGAACAGGTTGCTGAAACAGTCTCATGGTGAGGTTAAGACGGCGATCATCATGCAGCTAACTGCAGTCGACTATTTCAAAGCGAAACAGTTGCTTGCTGAAGCAGACGGCAAGCTGAGCGCAATCCTGCAAAGGCAAAGAACACCTCGGTCCCACTAGCCGCGGCTTTTTTCCTCTCCCCGCTTTATTCCAACCACTTCCCCGGGCAACGCCTAAAGGATGCCTATCTAATTGCCGATCAACAGAATAACACTGGCAGATGATGACACAAAAAGTAAGTCCATTATATAAGAGCCTTGGCTACAGTCAGGGTGAAATCGCCGCTTTGCGTGATCTTTTCCTGAGTCTAAGCAAGGGCGTCAGGGCTTCACGCCAGTATCCGTCTCAGCACCCGATTCCAACCCAGTTCAAGACCCTGTTCTTCCGGAAACTGAGAAACTTCTTCGAAAGCACCGAAGTCCTCGCCGTGAAAGTGACGCACGATACCCTGTTCGTCGAAGACGAAGTGATCTTCAAAGGGACGACAGCGTCAGAGAACATTGCCGGCCTATTACATCGTGATGGTGTTCGCTATCTTGAAATTGCATCCGGCATCACCAAACAGGAAGCCTCGTCGCTCTTCGAGGCCTTTGTCACCTGCTCTGGACGCGACGAAGGCGCGGAAGACATCGTCAACCTCTTCTGGCAAGTCGGTTTTGAGCACGTCACTTACGACGTTGTCGATGTATTTGAAGTCTCCGAGATGCAAGAGTTGCGTGAGGAGTTTGACTCAACTCGGCAACCGGCAATTGCGGATGATATACTTCCAGTCGACAATGAGACTGAGCCACTCGAATTGCCGAAGACGTTAGCAGAGCGATTCACCGACTTGGCGGTCTACTCTCCGGAGGAAACGGCCACTCTGCAAGAGATGGCTGACAGTGACCGTGCCGTTGATGCCAGGAGCCAGGTCATAGAGCTACTCCTGTTGATGTGCGAGTCGTCCGACTCACCTCAAGACATTTCGCAGATTATTGAGGCGCTGCAATCGATTTTCGACAGGACCATACAGACTGCCGATTTCCCAAGAATAACTATTCTTGTGCACAAAATCCGAGACTTGCTGGATTCGGGAGATATCGAATCACCGACGGCCAAGAAACGCCTGGTCGACTTCATTTACCGATGCGGCGATAGTCTGCGGATAAAAATGATTGTCGAAGCACTAAATCGCCATGAGGATCTCGATCTGCACCCGGCGCGACAGTATCTATCGGAGCTCGGCTGGGAGTCTTTCAATCATCTCCTCTGGATGCTTGGCGAACTGGCGTTCTATCCGGCCCGCAAGATGGTGTGCGATTTGTTGGTTGAAAAGGGGATCGACAAGATTGATCTCCTGGGCAGCGCTGTCTTCGACAGCCGCTGGTATCTGGTACGCAACGTCGTCTGGGTACTCGGCGAAACCGGGCACGCCCGCGCGCTCGGTTTTCTGCGACGCGTCGCTGCGCACCCCGATCTACGGGTACGAATCGAGGTCGTCAAAGCGCTGGGAAAAATCTCCGATCCAGCCAGGATCGAACTGCTGTTGGCATTAACTCAGGATGAGGACGAAAAAATCCGGACGATGGTCGCCGAAGAACTGGGGCGGACTGAATCGGAATCGGCATTCGTCGGTCTTCGAGAAATCGTGCTATCGAAGGATTTCGTCAATGCACCGCCGCCGGAAATGCGCAAGCTGATCAACGCCATGGTGGCATCGGGAGGTGCGGCTGCGGTTGAGACTGTCAGAGAAGTGCTTGATCGTTCACCCTTGTTTAACAGAGCGCCAATCCGCCGTCTCCAGGACGCAGCGCTTCCGGCTCTGAAGCGCTCGACTGCGCCGGAATCCCTTGAACTGCTGGCCAGACTGGCGAATGATACGAAGTCACGTTATAGCTTGACGGCCAAGAAACTCCTTGCGCAACGGCAATTCAAGCAGGAGAAACGAGTTGATGACGAATCCGCTTGATTATCAAACGTCTCGGCGGCTGAGTGGTGGCGAAGAAGCCACTTACTCACAACGGGGGAAAGCAATTATAAACCAACTGAGTATCCTGCTGAAGACGGCGCGCCTTCACTCTCCGGATAATGACACGTTCAAGGCGCAATTGGAGCAGAGCTATCAACTCTATCGAAACTGCCTCGACGAGTACGGTGAAGCCGTCGTGCAAGTGCAGTCGGACTACCTCTTCTTCTGCGGAGCCCGCGTTCGTTACGACAACGAGGGTCTTGCCGCGCCCGATCATCTGCGCGATTTGTTTCAGCGCGTGGGCATTTCCGGATTTCTTACGACCTCGGACTTGACGAAGGCGGAGTTGGAACAGACCGTGCTTCAACTCAATGAAGCCGATCGGCAAGGGGATCTCGATTTCGAGGGACTACAACGCCGCTTTGATTTGGCCAACATTGGCGCCGTCGCGCTTCTGCCGCCGATGGATGAAAAATCGAGTGACGAAAACCGCGACCGCGAGAAAAGGCAATTCGCGCGCCGGACGTTCTTCTATGCGATGAACAATCTCA
>CAIVAP010000259.1 GCA_903903945.1 uncultured bacterium
GAGGCGGCTCTGTTGGCGGCGCGGCGCAACGCCGACAAAGTCAGCATGCAGGACTTCGAAAAGGCGAAGGACAAAGTCATGATGGGCGCCGAGCGGCGGTCATTGGTGATCTCCGAGGAGGAAAAACGCACGACGGCCTATCATGAGGCCGGGCACGCGCTGGTTGGCAAGCTCATTCCTAAGGCCGATCCTGTTTACAAAGTGACTATTATACCGCGCGGTCTGGCTCTGGGAGTGACCAGCTTCCTCCCGATTGAGGAGAGGCACACGTATTCCAAGGAATACCTCGAAACCAAGCTAATCTATCTTATGGGTGGACGCGCCGCCGAAAAACTGGTGTTCGACCAGTTCACTACCGGCGCGGGTAATGATATCGAACGGGCAACAGAGTTGGCACGCAAGATGATCTGCTCTTGGGGCATGTCGGACAAACTGGGACCATTGGCCTTCGGCAAGAAGAACGAAGAGATATTTCTCGGTCGGGAAATCTCGCAACATCGCGATTTCTCGGAGAAAACGGCGATGATAATCGACGAGGAAGTGCGCGGCATCGTGGAGCGCTCTTACAACAACGCCGAGGAAATCCTGCAAGCCAATCTTGATAAGCTGCACAATCTGGCGACCGCGCTTCTCGAACACGAGATTCTTGACAGCGATGAAATTGACACAATCATGCACGGCGAACGACTCGCCAAAGCACCGATCAACCCCCAGAAGGCATGACCAGTCGAGAGCTAAGACAAGAAGATCAAGTAGCGGTACTATTTAACAATCGTAATCGGATTATCGTAATGGGCGTGGTAAACACCACGCCCGATTCATTTTCGGACGGTGGGCAGTTTTTCGACGCAAACCGCGCCGTGGATCAGGCGCTGCAACTTGTCGCAGACGGAGCAGACATCATCGACGTCGGTGGTGAGTCCACCCGTCCCGGCGCCGATCCGGTGGGTTCGGAAGAGGAGAAACGCCGGGTCGTACCGGTGATCGAGCGCCTTGCCGCGCAGACTAACGTGCCGATTTCGATCGATACGCACAAAGAGTCGGTGGCGCGCGCCGCTTTGACCGCCGGTGCAACGATTGTGAATGATATCTCAGGGTTAACCGCTGACCCCCGATTGGCGCAAACGGTCGCCGAGTTTGGCGCGGGACTTATTCTGATGCACAAGCGTGGCGATCCGACCACGATGCAGTCCGACACCCACTATGATGACTTGATCGCCGAGATCAGCTTGTTCCTGCAAGAGGCCATTTCTAAGGCAGAAGCGGCCGGCGTTGACTTTGCGAAGATTATGATCGACCCCGGAATAGGGTTTGGAAAAGACCTTGCGGGAAACGTGGAAATCATTAATTCTGTTGGTAGTCTGACCGAGTTGGGCAAGCCGGTAATGATCGGCGCATCACGCAAGTCGTTTATCGGTCGGATAACCGGAGCCGATCCGGCACATCGACTCCACGGCTCGCTGGCAGCGGCAGTGGCAGCAGTGCTCTACGGCGCATCCGCGGTACGCGTACACGATGTCAAAGAGACTCGTGAGGCGGTCGATGTGGCGATTCAATTGCGACGGGTGAAATAATGGAATTGTTCGGTTATAAGTTTATCAAGTTCACGCTGATCGATCTGATCGATGTATTGGTCGTCGCCTATATTTTCTACAAGTTCCTGTCACTCTTGAAGGGCACTCGCGCGGCGCAAATGATCACCGGTCTGACAATGCTGTTTGTGATTGCTTTTTTCGCGTTCTGGTTCCAGTTGCAGGGTTTGATGTGGCTCTTCTCTAATCTGGCCACGGTCGGCTTTATCGTGATGGTGATTCTATTCCAACCGGAGATTCGCGGCGCGCTGGCACAGATCGGATTTTCGCGAATCGCGAAGTACTTCTATC
>CAIVAP010000260.1 GCA_903903945.1 uncultured bacterium
CACAACTATTGATTACAAGGACGACAAGCTGTTGCGCCGGTTCATGCTGGAGCGCGGCAAAATCGTGCCACGTCGAGTGACCGGCAATTGCGCCAAGCATCAGCGGCTGCTGACGACCGCCATCAAGCGCGCGCGTCATATCGCGCTTCTGCCGTACACGGCGGATACTTATCGTTAGTCCGAGCGCAAGCGATGCAGACTGACGGCAGACAGCGTATTGATTATGTCTGTGCGTTGGCAATTGCGCTCTTTTTCCCGCTGGCGTTGCGATACCCCCCGCTGACGATGTTGTCCGTACTGGGGCTGATCGGAGTGTACTATCTCTGGTTCGCTCGCCAGTATTGGCTGTTGGCGTTGTCGATACTGTTGGCGCTCGTCGGCACATTGCTGTGGCGTGGAACCGCCGCGGGAATCGTGCTGATATCGGGAATGGTAGTACCGGCTATGGTGATGGCATTTGTGAGAGGCAAAGGTTTTGGAGCGACAACCGCGGTGGCAGCGGGCACGGTATTTCCGGCGATTGCGATCGCAGTCAACTACGGTTTTTTCGCCCGTATGCTGCAATTCTTAGGTGTAGAGCTTCGACAGATGGCGCTTACCGCTCAGATGCCGGGAATTTACACTTCGCAGCAGCAGAACTTGGTTCTCGACACGATGAACCGTCTCGCGGACAAGCTGCCCTATTACTTCCCGGCGGCGATTCTCTTGCTGATAGTCGCCATGTTCGGTGTGAGTGTGCTGGTGGGCAATTACTTAGTGCGTACTGTGGGAATCTTCGCGCGACCGATCAGTGAGTTTTCACTCTGGAAACTACCGGAATGGTTAGTGATCCCCTTGGGAGTGGCAGTGATAATGGTGTTGACTAATCAGTCGGCGTTGGCGATTATTGGCTGGAACGCGCTGCTGTTTTTCGCGGCGCTGTATTCGATCTGCGGTCTGTCGCTGGTTGAGTATATTCTGCGTACGCGGCGCTTTCCGACGGCGGCCAAGATCGCCATATATTTGTTCCTGTTCCTGACACAGGTGGTAGCAGGAATCGTGCTGCCTTTGGCGGCGCTGTTAGACTCGAAGTTTGATTTTCGCAAAATTCGGGCGAAACAGCTGGGTTAACACGTAGAAAGAATGAGAAGTAGGAGATAGAAACGATGAAGGTGATTCTGAAAGAGGACATCGAGACTCTTGGCAAATGTGGCGAAGTGATTGAAGTCAAGGCGGGTTATGGTCGCAACTACCTGATCCCGCGCAATCTGGCTATTACAGCATCTAGAGGTAATTTGCGCGCCATCGAGCAGCTTCGCGGTCAACAGCAGCTTCGGCGGGCCAAAGTCCGTCGCGCCGCTGATACGATCAAGGCGCGTCTTGAGAAAGCATCCTGCACTGCCGAGGTTAATGTCGGCGAAGACAACAAAGTATTCGGTTCGGTTACGGCCCAAGCGATAGAGGATTTGTTGGCTGCTCAGGGAATTGAGATTGATCGCAAGAAGATCATGCTTGAGGAGCCTCTGAAAGCGCTTGGCGTTTACACAATTCCGGTGAAAGTCGCCGCCGAAGTCACGGCAAATCTGAAAGTGTGGGTAGTCAAGAAGACTGAATGACCAGAGAAATGCTCCGGGCACGAATTCACGGGTTGGCTCTGGATATTACCTCCAAATCGCCCGTAGTGATTCTTGCCGCCGAGAACACCGACAAGGTGCTTCCGATCTGGATCGGTCACTTTGAAGCGTGGGCAATTGCGATGGAGCTTTCGCAAATCAAGTCCAAACGCCCCTTGACTCACGACTTGATTCCCGCTTTCCTGACGGCGCTTTCCGGCACTGTCGAGAAGGTGGAAGTGACTGAACTGAAGGACCAAACCTTCTACGCCCGCATCTATGTGTCGCACGGCGGCGAGGTGCAGGAAATTGACGCCCGTCCTTCCGATTCGATCGCTATCGCCCTCAAAACCGGCGCCCCGATTTTTGTCGCCGCCGAGTTGTTCGCCATTGGAGAAGAGGAAGGGCTACCTGAGCGGATCAATGACCCGGAGAGCCTCAAGGAACGATTGCGTAATATCAACCCGGAGGATTTCGGCAGGTATTCTCTGTAGCCGCACGTTCTTCGCCTTTGCATCTGCAGTTGGCGAACCAACTCTGAGGAAAACCGGTGATGGCATTGACGGGCCGGTTATACGACAAGCGTTCACGATTGGCGGATCCGTTGGCTATGCTGCCCGAAACTCTGACAACAAAGTATGAACAACTCAAGGCGATTCTGTCGTCGTATCGGAGAGTGATTATCGCTTTCTCCGGCGGGCTTGACTCATCGTTCTTGCTGTTTGTAGCAGTTGAAGCGCTTGGCAAAGAGAATACCATGGCGGCAATCGGTGTTTCCGAATCACTGGCGCGTTCGGAGTACGAACTTGCCTGCAAGTTTGCCGGCGAGTTGGGTCTTCCCGAGGATCGCATAATCAAGATTGAGACGAGAGAACTCGAAGATCCCGGCTACGTGCAAAATTCCCCAGATCGCTGTTTTTTCTGCAAATCGGAATTGTTCGAGAGACTGAATGAACTTGCGGAGAGATCGCGGCATGAGGTCGTCTGCGATGGCACGAATGCATCCGATATCGGTGATCACCGCCCGGGAATGACGGCCGCGAAAGAAAAGAAAGTGAAATCACCGCTACTTGAAGCCGGGCTGACCAAAGAGGAGATTCGTCAACTGGCGAAAAGCTTCGGTCTGGCCGTTTGGGACAAACCGCAATCCGCTTGCCTGGCATCGCGCATACCGTACGGTTCTCAGGTGACAAGGGATAAGCTCAAGCAGATTGAACAGGCCGAAGAATTTCTGCGTTCACTCGGCTTTGGGCAGTTGCGCGTGCGGCATCATGACACAGTGGCGCGGATCGAACTGCCGCGGGAAGACATGCAAAAGGTATTGAGCAATGGGACCGGCGACCGAATCGTCGAGCGGTTTCGAGAGATCGGATTCTTCTTTACCACGATAGACCTTGGCGGATTCAAATCGGGAAGCATGAACGTAATGTTGAAAGGCGAAAATCATGACTGATCAGCTTAAACCGAACGTCGCGATGAAGATGGTGCTCAACGGCAAGGAGCATATTATCACTTTTGAAGAACTGACTCTCTCAAACAATCTGGCGCAGGAAGCACTGGTCAGTTTGCTTATCAAAAAGCAGTTGATCGACGGGCAGGAGTTGCTCGACGAAATCAGTCGCATCCGCAAGGAGCGCTACCATACGGAACCGGAGCAGTAGTCTGAAGACAAGAATGGCGGATCAATCTCCAAAAAATCCGAATGCGACCACAAGCGCACCAGTCACCGAACCACCGTTGCTGAGTTGGTCGACCCATCCCGCCAAAGCGCGACCGCTGATCACAACTCTTGTCATTTTGTTTCTGCTCGTATTGGCCGTATTGGTCTACTTGCTCACCTACTCGGCCATCTTTGCGGTAATCGCAGCCCTCATCTTGTATGGTTCGCTAACACAGTACTTCACCAAGACCGCCTACGAGTTCACAGACACCAAAGTCCGCGTCAAGTATGTTGTCAATAAGATCGAGAAGGAATGGGCGCAATATCGTTCGTACTATGCCGACAAAAACGGCGTGCTGTTGTCACCGTTCCCCGGTCCGTCACGGCTGGAGAATTTCCGAGGGCTATTCATCCGTTTCGCAGGCAACAAAGACCAGGTCATGGAAATCGTCCGACAGAAAATCAACTACGTCCACGACAAGGATTGAAGGAACTCGAGGTTAGACGCACATTATGGGATTTTTTCCACTTCACTCCGCCGACGACAAAAACGCCGCCGACAGATACAGCGACGACGAGAAGGCACTGCTCGACAAGCTGGCGAAGAAGGTCGTGCACTGGAAGATGACGGCGCCGGCGATTATGGCTCTGGAATCGGTCAAACCACTCAATTATATCGGTTCGCAGACGATGGTTTTCTTCGAGCCAATCATCCAGACTATTTTCAACCTCAAGGATTACGACACCATACGGCAGATGCTCGAACGTCGCGAGACGATTGAGATGCTCCTGCTGCGCATTGAGTTTTTTGATGCTATCGCAAGACGCAAAGAGAAGTTATTCAACAAGCTGAAAAAAGAATACCTCAAGACACAGACGACCGGCTATCGTTTCAAGTCGGCTGTAGTAGGTTTCCGCGTTCCTAAGCATTTGGAAGCCGACTGGAAAGCGAAACTGGATGCGATTGATGCGGAGACGTCTGAGTCCCAACAAACCGGCGGCGCACAAAAGTCTGACGCAGGCACAGGCACATCTTCATAAGTGAATCAAGGTCGGAAAGGGTGTGGGTCAGGTGCTATGTGACCGGCAGCACCAATATCGGCACATGCGTTAATGCGACTATTCGCTCGGCGCCACTCCCCTTGATGTACTCCAATAAATGATCGCGTCCGGTTGTAGTCAGGATGATCAAATCGCAGTGGAGTTGCTCGGCAACCTCAAGGATTTCTTTGTGCGGGTCGCCTTCGCGGATCAACATCTCATGCGGAATATCTTCACCACCGGCATTCGCCAACTCGGTCTCCATGATCTTGCGAGCCGCTACCGCCATGTCACTTTCATCCTTGAGAAATTGAATTGCCGATACGCGCAGCATCACCATTTCTTCTTTCCGCATAAACTCTGGGCGCACGTTCAGTAGCACCAGTTCGGCGCCGCACAGCCGCGCCAGCTCGACACCTTTGGCAACCGCCGCAAACGACCGTTCGCTGAGGTCGGTAGGGCAGAGGATTTTCTTAAACATCTCGTTCTCCCGCGTCAGAAGACATAAGAGATAATACTAATCATGATAAAAATCGGAATCAGAATTCCGACCGACCAGATCATGTAGCCAAAAAAACTCGGCATAGCGATTTTGGATTCCTCTGCAATCGATCGCACCATGAAGTTGGGCGCATTGCCGATGTACGTCATGGCTCCCATAAACACCGAACCGGTGGAGACTGCGGTCAAGTCGCGGACAAATTGCGCCGCAGCGGGATGATGCAACTGACTATTCAAGATCGCCGTGACATCGCTCGTATTGATCCCGAGATTGCCGAGCGCCAGATTGAAAAATGTCAAGTAGGTCGGTGCATTATCCAGAAAAGATGATAGTCCTCCCGACGCCCAGAAAAATCGCGCCGGAGTGTCAACAGCATTGATCAAGAATGCCCCCGAGCCATTTATTCCAGCACGCAGAATTGAGAGCGGCGCAACGATCGTGATGAAGATGCCAAAAAACAAAATGGCGACCTCACGTATCGGCGCCCAGCCAAAATCGTTGGCTGCGCGGTGTTCCTTCTTTGTGGTAGCAAGACTGACCAAGGCAAGAATCACAATCAAGATATCGCGTAAGGTTGACTGATAAGTGAAATGAATGCCGAACAGCGAATAGCTCCCCAAATCCAGACTGCCAGACATCAACACCGCGCCAACTACTCCCAACAACAAAAGGAAATTGTGCCAGCCGTGGACTGCCAGTTTCTCTTGTCCTGTTGAGTCCGACTGTTGACTAAATTTCTCTTTGCGCGCGAGAATCGTGTCGAGGACATAATAGATCACCAGCAGCGGTACGGCAGCCATTAACATCTGCGGCCACAGATGCAATGTCCAGAAAAACGGCACACCTTTGAGGAAACCGAGAAACAACGGCGGATCGCCCAACGGTGTCAGAGTACCGCCGATATTGGCGACCAGGAAGATGAAGAAAACGATAGTGTGCACTTTGTAGCGGCGAGCTTTGTTGGCGCGAATCACCGGCCGAATCAGCAACATCGCTGCGCCCGTCGTCCCCATCCAGGAGGCCAAGACCGTGCCAATCAATAGCATGGCCGTATTGATCACAGGTTTGCCGACCAGCGTCCCCTTGAGATAAATGCCGCCTGAGACGATAAACAGCCCACCGATCAGGATGAGAAACGGGATATAATCGGCAAGCACGATATGCGAAAGCTGGTAGACCGCCTCTCCGCGATACGCAATTACAAACGGGACCGCCAGTACCAACGACCACGCAATTGACACTTTGGGAAAATGGTGATGCCAGAAGATCGGCGCTATCATCGGAATGACCGCGATTGACAACAAGATGCCGACAAACGGCAGACCACTCCAAAGCGGCAACTGCCGACCTAGGGCTTCGTGCTCAGGCACCACAACTTCTGCCACCTGCGATCGAGCCTTGGCAGGGGGCGATGATCTTGCCAGAACCGCAGAAGAGGACAGACAGAAGAACACGAGGCAAAGCGCAATTGTCGCAAAGAGGCTTCGACAGCAGTGTTGTCGGTGACGATTGACGGATAGCATAGCTTGGGCATAATACGCGATCATGGTTTAGAGGTCAACTTGCATCTGTCGAGCGTCCCTCTTGCAATTCACTCGGCAATTGCCTAACATGCGACGTTGGTGGACGGAGAATGTGTCCAATCGTGAGGAAGACATGAGCATTGTTGATGACCTGCGCCAAATTGTTGATGTCGACAGAGTATCAAACAACCCCACTGCTTTGGAGTCAGTCTCGATTGACGAATCCTCTTTGCCACCGGTGCAACCGGAGGCATTGGTGCAGACGCAAACTGCCGACGAGATCCAATCCGTCGTCAGCTATTGCTATGAGCATGCCCTGCCGGTGACAGTAAGGGGCGCCGGTAGTGACCTTGAAGGGAGCGCTATTCCGATCAAGGGGGGTATCGTGCTCGACGTTTCTCGCATGGACAAAATTATTCAACTCTGGCCTGAGGACTTGCAGGTCAAGCTCGAACCGGGCGTTGTTTATGACAAGCTGAACGACTATCTCAAGCGTGAAAGCTTGTTTTTTCCGCCGTCACCGGGTGGCAGTTCGGATGTTGCCACAATCGGCGGAATGGTTTCGACCAACGCCAGCGGCATCTATTCGGTTAAGTATGGCGGCACCAAGGATTTCGTGCTCGAACTGGAGATAGTTGACGGAACCGGCACACGATACAAAATCGGCAATCGGGCAGTCAAGCGGTCGTCGGGCTATAACCTTATTGACCTGATTGCCGGCTCCGAGGGGACATTGGCGGTGATCACATCGGTTACGTTGCAACTTTTGGGTATCCCAGAAGGGAATCGCAAGATTGCGTTCAAATTCAAGTCTGAGTATGAGGCGGCACAGACAGTCTCCGTGCTGATGCGCTATGGGCTTGATTTGGCCGCCGTGGAGTTTCTTGACCGCAGCGTTATCGAAGCGCTCAACCTTCTGAACAACTACGGACTGGAGGAGACCCCCTGCCTGTTCCTTGAAATCCATGGACCCCAGCCGGTTCTGGACGCTACCGCCGAGACAGCTGCCGGTGTTGCAGCCGAAATGGGGGGGGAGCCATTGACCTTGGCATCAGGGCAGAACCCGTGGGAAATCAGACATCACGCTACCAACGCCATCAAACTGCGTCGCCCGGGTTATTCGATCATTCGCAACGATGTGGCGTTCCCGATCTCCAATCTTCCGGAAATGGTGCAGTACTGCCGCCAACTTGCGGAAGAATCGGGGCTCTTGATTCACGCCTTTGGTCATGTCGGAATGGGGCTCTTGCATGCTCTCATTCTCGCCCGCAAAGAGGATGTCGATGAATGGAAAAAAGGTCTGGAGATCAACCGGAAGATCATCCGCAAAGCCATCGACTGTGGTGGCACGATCTCAGGAGAACACGGCATTGGTTTGGGGCACAAAGCCATGTTCGGATTGGAGCATTCCGGCTCGGTGGACCTGATGCGACAGATCAAGAAAGTGTTTGATCCCAGGGGGATTCTGAATCCGGGGAAGATATTCGATTTGAGTGCACGCGAATAAGGCTCGCGGGAGGCAAAACCACAGAATTAGCGAAAGATTTGACCGTAATATCGGTTGACAAGTTGACGTTGATCGGTTACATTGCGTTCTGCAAATCATAAAATCAGAGCTTGACTGATTTGGATGCTCGGGCTCGGTTTCTTTGGTGCCATAGGCTGGGGGAAACTGACCGAGCGCAATATTTTTTGGTCTTTTCGACCTATGCAAGAGGCAGAAATGCACACAGAATCAAAGATGTGGTTGACAGTTCTCGCTGTCATTCTCATGGTTGGAACGTTGTTCGCCGGGACGGATGTTACTGGCCCAGATACTTCTACTCTGTCACAGACACCCAAGAAAAGCGTCTCAGAGTTTCTCAAACCGGATGGTCGGTTTGATCTGGAAGCCGTGAGAGCCAGCGGTTTTCAGGAATCATTAGATCTGAAGGGGTTCGATGTCCGACTTGATTCGGCCAGCGGCGAGCCAATAGTGCGTCCATCCGTCAGGAAATCGCCGAAAGATGATCCGGACGATATCTATTGGGACAACAGCATCTCGCCTTCCACAGATGGGGTTATTGGCAATCAAATTCATTCGGTAGCGGTCTATGAAGGGAAGTTGATTGCCGCCGGAAGCTTCAGTGTTGCCGGGAGTGTTCTCGCCTACAACATTGCCGCCTGGGACGGCACCTCCTGGTCGGCGCTCGGCTCAGGGATGAGCAATAAGGTCCGGGCCATCACGATCTACAACAACAAGCTGATTGCGGGGGGTGACTTTACGACGGCCGGAGGCGTCACGGCCAGTAGAATTGCTGCCTGGGATGGCAGCAATTGGTCGCCGTTGGGGTCGGGGATGAATGACCAGGGGGTCTATGCCCTGACCGCGTACGGCGGGAAACTGATAGCGGGGGGCCATTTCACAACGGCCGGCGGCGTGGCGGCAAATCGCATAGCATCCTGGGACGGGAGCAATTGGTCGCCGTTGGGCTTGGGGATGAGTTGGGAGGTCTATGCCCTGACCGTGTACGACGGGAAACTGATGGCGGGGGGCGATTTCACAACGGCCGGCGGCGTGACGGTGAACGGCATAGCGTCTTGGAATGGGAGCAGTTGGTCGCCGTTGGGGTCGGGGATGGAAGGAACATATCCCTCACGTCCCGTTGTCTATGCCCTGATCGTGTACGACGGGAAACTGATAGCGGGGGGCGGGTTCACAAAGGCCGGCGGCGTGGCGGTGAACCGCATAGCGTCTTGGAATGGGAGCAGTTGGTCGCCGTTGGGGCCGGGGATGAGTGGCTTTGTCTATGCCCTGACTGTGTACGGCGGGAAACTGGTAGCGGGGGGAGGTATCATCGCCGCTTGGGACGGCAGCTCGTGGTCGCCGTTGGGGTCGGGGATGGACCGCTATGTCAAATCCCTGACTGTGTACGGCGGGAAACTAGTAGCGGGGGGGGAGTTCACCACCGCTGGTGGCGTCAAGGCCAGTCGCATCGCCGCTTGGGACGGCAGCTATTGGTCGGCTTTGGGCTCGGGCTCGGGGCTGGACAATGAGGTTTGGGCTCTTGCCGTTTATGACAACAAGCTGATCGTGGGGGGATGGTTCATCATGGCGGGTGGCCTTTTGGCAAATCACATCGCTGCCTGGGACGGGAGTTCTTGGTCGCCGCTCGGCTCGGGGATGAGTGGCCAAGTCGAAGAGTTAACTGTCTACGATAACAAACTGATCGCCGGAGGATACTTCACCACGGCGGGTGGCGTCACGGTCAATTTCATTGCTGCCTGGGATGGTACTTCCTGGTCGCCGCTCGGTTCGGGGATGAATGGTCCGATCAGGGCTCTGACGGTTTACAGCAACAAGCTGATCGCCGGAGGATACTTCACCACGGCGGGTGGCGTCACGGTCAATGACATCGCTGCCTGGGACGGGAGTTCCTGGTCGGCGCTTGGCTCAGGGATGAGTGGCGAAGTCGAAGTCTATGCTCTCACGGTCTATGACAACAAGCTGATCGCGGGGGGAGAGTTTACCTCAGCAGGGGGCGCTACGGCCAATTACATCGCTGCCTGGGACGGTACCTCCTGGTCGGCGCTCGGCTCGGGGATGGACAATGATGTTTGGGCTCTTGCCGTTTACAACGACAAGCTGATCGCAGGAGGGGTGTTTAGTGTGGCGGGAGGAGTCACCGCAAGTCGAATTGCCGCTTGGGATGGCAGCTCCTGGTCTGCAATCGGCTCGGGGATGAATGACGACGTCTATGCTTTAATAGCTTACGATAATACGCTAATTGCCGCGGGAATGTTCACCACTGCCGGCAGTGTTTCGGCTAACCACATAGCCGCTTGGGACGGTAGCTCCTGGTCGGCGCTTGGCTCAGGTCTAAACGGTGGGGTTGACCCAGGAGGATTGACAATCTTCGATGGCGCTCTTGTCGCTGGGGGATACTTCACTAGTGCCGGCAACAAGGTCGCCGCCTTTGTCGCGCGATGGACAAAGGGTGGCAACCAGCCGGATACAACTGCGAAACAGGCCATCATCGACTACTTCGGCGGCGAGCAGTTCTACCAGACCGCTGAACCACAGGCACAAGTTTTCTTGAACGACATCGTGGTGAAGATCAACGCTGGCACGGTCACAAGTAAAGAACTTGAAGCGCTGACGCGTCTGCTCCTGACAGAGGAGGCAGCTGGTTCGGCCTACTTGTCGAGCACTGACATTGGTGCGTTGCCTATTGCTAACATCACGGGAAAGTGCGAAGGAAGTGCCGCGTCTGCTGTACTCCTGGAGGTCTTGTTTGCCAAGTTCCGGGACGCGGTGAAGATCCTTAAGGGTGTCCCGATTCTCGGGGGGATATACGATGCCGCCGACGGGGCACTGAAGTGGATAAACCAGCAGGTCTTGAGTATGAATCGGAGTCTGGTCATGAATGTCGCCAATCGTTTGACACCGGGGCTTATGAGCACCTACGGCTGGACGCGAGGGCAGGCTCAAAGCAAAGCGATGGAATTCGGCTGGGGTTTTGTCAAGAAAGCAGAAGACAAAATACGCCCAACTCCCTTACAGGATGTCTCCCAATCATTCATCGAGCAAGTGTTGAGCGGAGTGAACCTGAAGGTCTATGAAACCGGTATTCCTATCTGCCCGGGTTGCTCGCCCGCTCTTTACGCGGGAGGAACCGAGCAAACGCTCGTCGCTTCAGTTGGTGAGGCAGAAAACCTGAGCTTCCTGGAAGGTAATCTGGTAGAAGTGAAAACAGATGTCAGGGAGGTACAAATTCCGGAGATTATCAACTCGAATTCTGATTGCCTGTCAGCGATCAACACGACAGTGACTGCCGCCGACTTGATAGGGCAAACCCAGTTCTGGGTAACCGTAATCGTCTTCATTCTGGCGATACTTGCAGTGATTGGTGGTCTTATTGGCTGCCCTGCAAGTGGCGGGATTGGATGCATTTTGGCAGCTATTGGTGGCCTCGTTTCATGGAGCACTTATACTGCCATTCAGACCGCTTTGACAGGCGTGCAGGTCGTGGCCTTCTTGATGGGTGCAGGCCTGGGTTCCGTCCAGCTGTTTGGCACTCTTCCGAACCACCTGATCGATGTTCGCGAGACAGCCTTTCAGGGTGGCGCCCAGAAACTATTTGTCACGAATTTCGATCCCACCGGTGAGAGGTTTCGCCTTTCTTCAATTCCAGACGGCTGGGCTGATTCGCTGGCAACGGCTTCCGACAGCGTTGCGGAGCAACTCGGCTTGGTAAGGTCCCTTGTGGCAGCGGGTGACTGGGATCAGGCCGTCAGTGCTTTGAGAAGGATTGATGGGCTGATGGACAACCTGTTGCGGACGGAGTCAGTTTCGTCTTCGTATCTTGACTATGCTTATGCCTGGAATGAAAGCGATTCAATGGCGAACACCGACAGCATTTACTACCACACGAGGGCGCACAATGTCGAAGCCGAGTTCTCTCTTGCCTTGACGAGGTTTGCCACAGCTTCGGCAGTGATCAACCAACCGTCAGGGGCCCAGCGTGACAGTGTGCTGATGATCATCGACAACTGCTTGGGCAGCCTTCAGTCTCTTGGCCCTGCCTATGAGCAGGCATACTACGATTTCAACATGCAGGGGTTTGTGGTACCGCCTGTTGTCTCAGTCGTTAACTACATGGTCGTCGATACCGATTCCGGGACAACTGTAGAGGTGCGGACTAAGAACATCTCAGAAGTCTCGGTTCATGGAGTACACGCCCGTCTCTCAGTTCTCGACAGTGCCGCGATACCTGTTACCCCGATTTCTGATACTGCTTATGATGCGGTGGCACCTTATGAAGAGAACGTCTTCAAATGGAGACTTCAGAAGAGTGTTCAGGATACGCTGATTCGTCTTGAATTCGAGATCGAGCCGGACACCGTACAGGGCGATTTTCTCGGCGACACGCGACTGATCGCAATACATTCAAACCAGTCAACTATCCAGTATCTCTGTGGTGACGCGAACTGGTCGGGCAGCGTCAACATCTCGGATGCCGTCTATCTAATCGCCTACATCTTCTCAGGCGGTCCGGCGCCTTCGCCGTTGCTCGCAGGTGACGCCAACTGCAGCGGCACAGTCAATATCTCAGATGCGGTGTATCTGATCGCCTACATCTTCTCAGGTGGACCAGCGCCTTGCGCGGGATGCAAGTAGAATATTGGAGACATATACAAAAACGCCGTCAGGAAGGATTCCTGACGGCGCCTGAATGACTGTCGGTTTTTCAACAGTCCCATTCTCTATTGGTCTTTCCTGTGGATGCAGCCATAGGATGATTCTAACTACTCAATGAAAAACTGAAGACGGTCGGTTTGGCGATACGCAAGTAATCGGCAACATCCATGATGATTGAATCGGTCAAGGAGCCGGCGTTGAAGGCGATTTTCTGGTTGGCAAGAATCGAATTGTCGACGTACAACGGCAGAGGAAGAATCGGTTCGCCAAACGGGGGCACGCAGCCGGGGACGCAGCCCGTCAATTCCGCAAGTTCCACGGCGGTGGCAAATCGAGTTCGCTTCTCCTGAAAATGCTCCTTGATGGCGGCAGAATTGATCTTAAGAGCGCCGCTTAAGACAAACAGCCGAAAATCCATCCCGATTTTCATCACCAGCGCTTTTCCGCCGATTTTCATCTCCTCACCGCGTGCCCTGGCAGCTTCTTCGGAAGTGTAGGTTGGCTGGTGATGTGCCGCACGGTAGGCAACACCGTTGTCGTCGAGAAACTGCTTAATGGACGCGAACAGATCGGACATCGCGAGTTAACGTCCTAAATACCTTAATGTTACAGGCAAGGAACCCATCCGCAGGAGGGGCGCCTTGGCGACTCTCGATTGGTAGAGCGACCGCTAGCCCATTCCAACCGGTGATTACGCCGGCAATTACGGCCTCGGCGCAACCAAAGTCAAGCCCAACGGTGGAAATGGCTTGCTTCATTGCCAATAGTGCTTATATTGCAGAAGAAAGGTACTCCTTTGAGGACTTCCGCCTGGACTTAACAGTATTGTACTATGTCTACAACGATTGGAGTGTCAGTGTTCAAGAGGTTAATGCTATTGGCCATTGTGGCTTTGCTGAGCCTAGCAGTTGCGCCGGCAGCTCAAGCCAACCAGTACTATTTCAAGTTTAGTATTCAGTCACCGAAAGAGTTGGACGAACTCACCAAGATCGTCTCAATCGACAACGTCAAAGACAATGTAGTCTATGCTTATGCCAATGACACCGAACTTGCCAAGTTGGTGGCTTCCGGTTACAGCTACATAGTGTTGCCGAATCCAATCGAGGGCGCCAATCCGGAAATGGCCAAATCATCGCGGGACGCCAAGGCATGGGACGTCTATCCCACCTACCAGCAGTATCTTGATATGATGACCCAATTTGAAACTAACTATCCGACGATCTGCAAGGTGATCAACTTCGGTAGCTCGGTCCAAGGGCGACAATTACTGGCTCTGAAGATTTCCGACAATGTGAATACCGCCGAGGATGAACCGGAAGTCTGGCTTACCAGTTCGATGCACGGTGATGAGGTTACCGGCTACGTCACGACGCTGCGACTGGCTGACTCAATTTTGACTACCTACGCTACTGACGCCCGGATCGCTAATCTTGTGAATAATCTGGAAATCTATATCACGCCACTCGCTAATCCCGATGGCACCTACCACGGCGGGAACAATACTGTCAGCGGCGCTTGGCGAGGTAATGCCAATGGTATCGATCTCAATAGGAATTATTGGGATCCTGCCGACGGACAGCATCCTGATGGATACGCCTGGCAAGTAGAGACCATCGCCAATATGAATTTCATGGCGGCACATCATTTTGCGTTCTCCGTGAATTTCCATGGTGGCGCCGAGGTGGTCAATTATCCGTGGGACACCTGGTCACGACTTCATCCGGACGACACCTGGTGGCAGCAGGTCAGCAGACGTTTTGCTGATACCGTCCATGTCTATGCTCCTTCCGGTTACTTGACCGACCTGCAGAACGGTATCACCAATGGATATGCTTGGTATCGGGTGGCGGGCGGCCGTCAAGACTATATGACATACTTCATGCATGGCAGAGAGGCCACAATTGAGATTTCCAACACAAAGATGCCATCTGCCGGCACACTGCCGACCTTCTGGGTCAGTTTACGCAAGTCACTACTCAATTGGATGAACGAGGCCCTCTATGGCGTACGCGGAGTTGTCACCAGCGCAACTACGGGGTTGCCTTTAGCGGCCAAGGTGACCGTAATGAGTCATGATGCGGACAGTTCGCAGATCTATACAGATCCTGCCGTCGGTGACTATCATCGCATGATTGCCCCGGGAACCTGGACGCTAAAATTCGAATGTGCCGCGTATGTGCCTCAGACGATTAGCGGCGTCAATGTGACCAATCTCAATACGACTATTCTCAACGTGCAATTGCAGCCGCAGTCGCCCTACCCGATCATCAACTATGTGAGCAACAACGCTCCGGCTTCAATTCTCCCGGGTAATGATGTACTGATGAATATCTCGGTCGAAAACGACGGCGGTAGCAATGCCACGAATCTTCAAGGCGTATTGAGCAGTGCCGACGCCTTTGTGACCATAACTCAAAATACTTCTCTCTATCCGACCATTGCGGCTTTCGGAGGGACCGGCGCTTCAGCATCTCAATATGGATTCAGCGTATCACCTGCTTGTCCGAATAATCACGTCGCTACTTTCCAATTGATATTCGCTGCCGATGGCAGCTACCACGACACGGTCACCTTCGACATGACATTGGCGCGGCCGATTGAGAATTTCGAGACCGGTAACTTCGTCAGTTTCCCCTGGCAATTCTCTGGATCTCAGCCGTGGACAATCGTGACCAGCGCGCCTTATGAGGGAAGTTACTGCGCCCAGTCAGGAGCGATCACACATTCCCAGATTTCCGGGATGTCGGTAAACTTGGATGTGTTGAATGACGGTACGGTATCGTTCCACTATAAGGTTTCATCTGAGCCAAGTTGGGACTTGCTTAAGTTTTCGATTGACGGGCAGGTCAAGGGCCAGTGGTCGGGCAGCGTGGTTTGGACGCAGGCGACCTATCCCGTGACCGCCGGTAGTCACACATTCATGTGGGAGTACGCTAAGGACGTCTCACAGTCCGCCGGTAGTGACCAAGCCTGGGTTGACCAGATCATCTTCCCACCGGTGCAGAACGCAGTTACGCCATTAGGAATCGTCACGGCTACCGTTCCAGACGGCTGGGTTGGCATGGCCTATTCGCAGCAATTGACCGCGAGCGGTGGGACTGCGCCATACACCTGGACTGATCTGAACAACGACCTCGACAGTTCGGGGCTCACGCTTTCGGGTAGTGGTCTGCTCTCAGGAACGCCTGTGAAGGCAAATCAGACCAGCTTCACGGCGAGAGTTCAGGATCAGGCCAGCGGTACTTCCGGCAAGGCATACACCTTCATGGTATATATGAACGGTGATGCTGACGGCTCGGACGCGGTCAATATCTCTGACGCAGTCTATATCATCGCCTACATCTTTAGTGGCGGTTCGGCCCCTGTGCCAGCCGGCAGAGGTGACACTAACTGCAGTGGCTCGGTCAACATCTCGGATGCGGTCTACTTGATTTCATACATATTTAGTGGTGGACCAGCGCCGTGCGT
Source organism: uncultured bacterium (assembly GCA_903903945.1). GTDB lineage: Bacteria > Zixibacteria > MSB-5A5 > CAIYYT01 > CAIYYT01 > CAIYYT01. Next base: position 15,968 of record CAIVAP010000260.1, read on the forward strand.
GGCAGGCAAGTGAAGCGAGTAACGAAAGGGCGACCGCGATGGTCGCCCTTAGTTTTTGAGATTCAGCACTAGAATTTTGGTCTCGGTCATATCTTCAATAGCGTAGCGAACACCTTCACGTTGCATTCCAGAGTCCTTGACCCCTCCATACGGCATGTGGTCGGCGCGATAAGTAGGAACGTCGTTTATCACCACACCGCCGGTCTGGATTTCCTCGAAGGCGTACATGACGTCATCCAGGCGGTTCGTGAACACACCTGCCTGCAAGCCATACTTGGAATCGTTAACGCACGCCACCGCAGTCTTGAAATCGCCGTATTTCGCTACTGTTATGAGCGGCGCAAAAACCTCATTCACGCAGACCTTCATTGTTGATTCAACATCGGTAAGCACCGTCGGCAACAGCACGCCACTTTGGATCTTGCCACCGCAGATTATTTTGGCCCCCTGGGAGACGGCGTCGTCGATCCAGGTCTTGACCTTCTCCGTCGAATTGGTGTCGACCATAGCGCTAATATCGGAGTCTTCCGCCAGCGGCGAACCAACTTTCATCTTCTTTACTAGTGACGCGAATTTTCTAATAAAGGCATCGTACACCTTGTCGTGTACAAAAATGCGTTGCACCGAGATACACGACTGACCGTTGCTGGTGAATCCACCGAATAGTAGCCGAGCGACCGCCCAGTCAAGATTGGCGTCGTCGTCAACGATCACACCGGCATTGCCACCGAGTTCGAGTACAACCTTCTTCTTACCGCAGTGCTGCTTGATATACCAACCGACGTCCGACGAGCCGGTGAACGTCACGAGTTTGACGCGTTCATCCTTCAACAGCGGCACGGCTTGGGAAGATGCTCCCGGGAGGATGCTGATGGCGCCTTTAGGCAAATCGCTTCGGTCGATAACTTCTGCCAAAAGCAATGCGACGATCGGCGTTTTCGAAGCGGGCTTAAGAACGATCGTGTTCCCGGAGGCAATCGCCGGCCCGACTTTGTGCGCGACCAGATTGATCGGGAAATTGAAAGGGGTGATACCGGCAATGACACCAATCGGGAATCTGCGCACGATGCCGGTGCGTTGCTCATGGCCGGGTAGCCAGTCGAGATCGATGACATCCCCTCCGATGCGCTTGGCCTCTTCCGCCGAGACCCGGAAAGTACTCACGGCCCGACCGACTTCGGAGCGTGCGTCGCGAATCACCTTGCCCATTTCCAGTGACACGGTGCGGGCAAATTTCTCTGCGTTCTTTTCGATACCGTCGGCGATCTGATGCAGAATCTCCTCGCGCTTGTATGACGGCAGTTTTCGAGTCACCGCAAATGCCTGATCGGCAATCGCAATCGCCTCGGTGTAGTCGGCGCAAGTCGCAGCAGCAGCTTTGCCAACAAGCATGCCGTCATAGGGGCAGGTAACGGTAATGGTCGTTTTAGAGAAAACCCACTCTCCTCCAAGATACATCTTGTAGGATTTGCTCATATTATCACCACTGCTGCCCTGGTCGATGCTGATCGAATCTACTTGCCGGCAGCCGCGATCATCCCTTCGACGTTACGAACATGACCCATCTCGAAATTGGTCAGGTATACAAATGTGTCCTTGACATCCGACGCAGCCGTTGCCTTTGCCGCTTCGGAATAAAGGGCGTATGCTTCCTTCTCCAACTCCAATGCGATCTGCAGAATCTCCATCATGTTGCTGGCCTTCTGCACCTGATCGATCCGCTTGACATGCTTCTCCCCCATTGATTCATCGATCAGAGGGAGTTCCTCGTGGTTCATGGTGTCGCGATAAGTGACCCATTTCTCGGAGCGAACATACTGGTCGTAATGTCGTTCAAGAGTCAGGAAGTGTTTACGCTCTTCGCCGGCGAAATGCAGCATGGTTTCTTTTCCCTTGCTATCGCCAATTTTGGATGCCCCGATTTTATAGAACACGTATGCCGAGATTTCCGCCTGTATGCCCATTGTCAGATAATTCAATGCTTCCGCACTGATCGACTCTGCCATAATCGTACCTCACTTTCTGCGCTACATCTTGGTCGCAAAGATAGGGAGAAAATAGGTCGAGTCAAGTGCTTTCAAAGTCAGTGCTGACGCGGTCGGGATTGTTGAAAAAGCCCAGACCGTGTCATTACGAGGAGTGCGGAGGGGTGATGCGGGGCGGGAGGAGCACGACGAAGCAATCCCGACTTACGTTCTTCCGATGCAGGTGCGCAGATTGCTTCGTCGTCATTGCCCCTCCCCTCTCTCACCCACCTTGACTCCTCGCAATGACGATTCCGAGGTCTATCAATAGCCCCGGCTACAAAGGGATTAGATTGCCGGTCTTCTCCAAAGCAGTGGGAGTATGGGGGTTGTCTGTTTCCCAATTTTATGCGCGCTAACAACCCCCAAACCCCATCATCTCAGTCCGCAGTCCTTGGCGAAATGTCAGTGCGACCGTCGCTATACGTTCCCACAACTTCGCTGACCGTTCCGCTTGAAGTAGTGACGAACTTAAGCCGAAAAGTGCTTAATCCGTCAAGCGTGAAAGTATCTTGGGTCATTGGCACCATTTTGAATTTCGGGCGTCCATCACGCTGGTAAAAGAGAACTCCGTTTTCGAGAGTGATTGTCCTGGGGCCATACTTGCCCGCATATTTCTGCAAAAGGGCGACATCAACGATAACCGGCTGCAGCGTTGCCGCAAGACCATCGATAGCCCAGTCGAACATCGCTTTACTCTGCGCGTTGGTCCTGCCGTCTCGTAGTTTCTTTAAGGCCTCCATGTGCGCTGTCGTCAGTGCTTTTTCTTGTGGAACAGCGATATCGGGCGCAATACCTGTTCCTTCCCAGTTGGTACCGGTGATCGGGTTGATCGCCCTTCCGTAAGGAACTCTCATTTCAATTGCGAGCGTCGGGAAATAGCGATCCGAAACCGGGTGTGCACCGCCTCCGGTAGTCTCGCCGATGATAGTCGCTCTCTTCATGTTCTTGAGATTGTATGTAAACTCCTCAGCTCCCGAGAACGTATAGCCACTTGTCAGTACATACAGAGGGATGTCCGGCATTTTCTTCCCTGGAACGTATGCCTGTGTCCAAAACTGGTCGATTGCATCCCGGCTCCTGATGTAGAAGCTGTTGATGTGCTTTGGTTCGTCGAAAAAGTAGCTTGTCAGCAACTGAATCATCGACGGCTCGCCGCCGCCGTTCTGACGCAGATCGATGATTATGGCATCGGAGTTGCTGAGGAAATTCATGGCCGCCACGGCAGTGGCGCCAGCCAAGCTGGCATCAACAAACTGGCGCAGGTCGAGATAGCCCACATTGCCATCCAGCCGTTCCACACGCTGAAAGCCAAAATTCTCCCGACGAAGCTGTGTTAGTTCCGCTTCGTCGTTTGTCTGTGATAATGAGTCCTGCTGGGGCACGGGTCTTGACTGCGGCGGAAGATACCGGATGCCAAAGTGCTTGTCCTTGCAAACTGCGAAGAGATCAGTACTTAGTCTCTCCGCAAAGGCGGCAGCGCCGGTAAGATTCTTGTAGGCGCCCTTCCGGTATTGGTCATGCGCGAGTTTGTCCATCTCCTTTGCTTTTGCCGGAAAAACGTAGAATGAGTCCAAGGCGGTTGTAACACTGTCGATTATCATCAGCTGTTTGCCGGCATCAATGGTCTCATCCTGATTGGTTGTTCCCTGCTGCGCGCCGCCGATACCCGGTAGCAGCAACACCGACAGAAAACAGATAGCGACCATTGGGAGTACTTGCCCAACTGCCAATTGTCGTGATAAAGGTTGGCGAATCATTTCTGCCTCCTCTGCTGATTATGGTGGGGGGGTTCTTTGATTTTGAGTTCCAAAGCCACGGTCGGTCGCCTGTAAGGTATTGCATCTCGTAGCACGATTATGGAAGGTGCAAATCCGAGTTGATGATAAAGTGCGTTGGCGGCAATCAGCTTGGGATTTGTGAATAGGAGGATTTTGCGGGCCTTGAGTGCCTTGGCATGTTCGATTGCCGCCAACGCCAGACGTTTGCCGACTTGAAGACCACGGGCCTTCTCAGTAACGGCCATTTTGGTGAGTTCAAACGTTGTGCTATCATGCTTGATGAGTGCCGCGGTGCCGACGATTTTCCGATCAAGCCGCGCAAGTATAACGCGGCCACCATTCGCGATAATCTGACCCTCCGGGTCGTCAAGGATCCTCTGGTCAATCGGCTCGACCGTGAAGTATTTCTCGATCCATTCGAGATTTAGTTTCTTGAAATCCTTGCGATAGCGCGGCTGATAATTGACAATTTCAACGGCTGCCAACTGGCGTTTTTTACAGCGGGTGCGGACCCTTTCAGACATGTTGGTTTCGTCGAGAGACTTCTCAACCAGCGCAATAGCTCCGAGCAGATCAATGCCACTGGCATTCACCAGTTCGGCTGTCGCTTCCCGGATGTCTTGCCAGATCGGCTGTAGTTGGCACGCAAGACTTTTGCCAGCCGGCGACAGCGACAGCAACCGTCGGCGGTCGTCGCGACTGTCGCGAGCGGAAATGAGTAAACCAGCTTTGGCCATAGCGCCAGCCACTTGGTTGACAGCCGGGTGCGTAAGGTGCAGTCTCTGAGCTATTGCCGTCACCGCAAGCGGCGACTGGCGCCATAGGAGGTAGAAAACAGGAAACCACCGGGCCTCAAAATTGAGGTTCTCTGCCCGGTAAGTCCGGGACACGTCTCTCAGCAATCGTTCGCTCAAGCGTCTAAGCCGACTGGCAAAAGCCAGAGTCCCTAACTCTTCGATAAAGTCGGTTTCGTTCTTCTTGATGCTCTTCATCGTCTAACCTGCCTGTAATTACGTAAGACCTTACATATTTGTTGCATCGGTTACGGCCCTCGTCGGCGGATTTTTTGTCGAAACAATACTGTCGTCACATCCAAACAAGACCGTTAGAAGTCTACGCCAGACCACGGGGATGGATTCGTGCTCTGCAGCGATGCTACGCCCTTGGATATTGTGGACAATTGCTTGAAAACAATCTATTATTGCCGATTTGGTGCGCCGAAATAGGCAGGACAGAGGCAGGCCGCGGCAGGATTGCTGCTAAGAAGCGACAGCCGCGGCCCGTTTGACTTCGATGACACTCGGGCCAAAAGCCTACTTAGTCAACAGCAGTTTCTCGTACTGATCCACCAGATCTGAGAAAACCCGAATCGTATTCTGGAACGGCTCGGTGGTTGTCATGTCGACTCCGGCCTTTTTTAGTATATTCACAGGATAATCAGAGGAGCCGGTCTTGATAAACTCCATGTACGCCTGTACCGCCTTTTTGTCTCCCGCCAGAATCTTTTGTGATAGCATTTGGGAAGCGGCATAACTGGTGGCATACTGGTAGACATAGTACATGCGATAGAAATGGCTTATCCGCAAGCCGCCCAGGTCACGGTCCGATGGAATGTAGAGATCGGGGCCGTAGTACTTCTGATAGACCTCCCGGTACACTTTCCGAAAAGCATCAGTCGAGAGCGCACCGCCTGATTCGACGATCTCGTGTATCTTGAGTTCGAATTCGGAGAACCAGACCTGGGTGTAGAACGTGCCAATGATCTGGTCGATGTAGTAATTCAACAGGTAGAGCTTCTCGTTTTTGTCTTTCGCTTTTTCTATCAAGTACTTGATCATGATGGCTTCATTGCAGGTAGAAGCCACTTCAGCAGTAAACAGAGATTGTCTGGCATAGATGTATGGCTCATTCTTGTTCGAGTAATAGCTGTGCATCATATGCCCCATCTCGTGCGCCAGCGTATAGACATCATCTAAGGTGCCGGCGAAATTCAGAAGCATGACCGGATGTACGCCGTAGATTCCCGCAGTGTAGCCGCCGCTCCCCTTGCCCTGTGTCTCATAGACATCGATCCAGCGGGACTTGAGCGCCATTTTGACATTTGCTAAGTACTCTTCTCCCAGCGGCTTCAAGCCCGTAAGCATGTATTCCTGAGCCTGCTCGTACGTGAATTTCATAGTGCTCTGAGGAACAAGCGGAACCGACAAGTCGAAACCAAACAGCGTGTCGACTCCCAACGCCTTTTTACGCAGCGCCATATACTTATGCAAAGGTGCCAAATTCTCGCTGGCTGCCTTGATGAGACTGTGGAAAACGCTCACCGGTATGCTGTCACCGTCGAGACCGCGTTCGAGGCAGCTATTGTAACCACGCACCTTTGTGTAGAAGAAGTCGACCTTAACAGACGAGCTCAGACTGGCAGCCATAGCATTCGTGTACTTCTTGTAGGTTTCATTATACGCGTTGCTTGCAGTCCGTCGCAAGTTGCGATTGGGAGACTCCAGAATCTGCCCGAAACGGCCTCGGGTCAGTTCGATCTCATTACCGTTCTCGTCTTTGATGTTCGGGAACTTGATATCGGCATCATCCATCGCCGTGAAAATTCTTTCTGGTCCGGCGGTAGCGTCTCCAGCAAGTGCCAGAACTTCCTCTACTTCTTGGTTGCGGATATGATTCTTGCGGCGAAGGATGCCCTCCAGATAGAAGCGATAGATCGCTAAACCCGGATCTTTGTCCAAAAACGAGCGTAGCGTGGTATCAGGAATCTTCAGTATCTCCGGTTCGATGTATGCTGTCGCCTGACCGATCTGAGAGTAGATCGCATAGGCTCTGTCTCTGAGTTCCTGATACTTACCGACACGATTGTCTTCATCGAGTTTCAGCGCAGCGTAAGCATACAGGCGATCTGCCTTCATTCCCAGTGTATCACTGAGCATGAGGCAGTTCCTGAGATTCGTAGCCGATTCAGCCAGCTTGCCCTCGTATTTGGTGATGTCGCCGATCCGGCTTTTCAGCATTTCAATATCTTTTTCCCAAGCTTCATCACTCGGGTAGAAGTCAGCGAGGTTCCATTTGTCCTGATCTTTGACCTGGTCCCGGGTGAGAGCCTCCTGCACTTGCGCCACTACGGTCGATGGCAAGAACTCCAGTGTCACAAGCGTTAGAATCGAGAGAATGACCTTCGAACAAAATCTCATCTGTGTGATCTCCTAAAAAACGTTGATTTGTCTATCTGCCGAACCATAGGCAATTATAGTCAGCATACGCTAAAGGGGCAGGGGAAACCCCCGTGTCCCATATAGGATAGTAACGGATCGCATCTTGCGAAGTTGCGCGTCCCTTCAGTTGTATCAGACCTCACTTCTTCGGATAGCCAACCGACTGGGCAAAGATGATTTTCTGATCGGCGCGGAGTTTCATCACTTTCGCCAAGGCTTCGCGGTCAACCGAGCCGCGTACGACAGTAGAGAGACCTGCTGACGCGCAGTACAGATAGACGTTCTCGCTGACAAATGCGGCATCGGCGGCGGTATAGAAGCTCTTGTCCGCATCCGACGCCTTACTGACTTTCGCCATGTCTGCCACATAAACCAGATTCACAGGGACATCTTTGACAAACGGCTGCATTCCGGTCTTCTCGCGGATATCCTCCGACAGCACGGGCTGCAACACGTGCTTGATCGGATCATAGAGAAACAGCCCATGCGCGGTGGCAACATAGACGTCTATTTCCTGCCAGTTCATGGCCGACGGCGCCGTGCGTTTGCCTTCGCCTGTGCGATTGATTCCACATGCCGCCCACAACAGATTGGATAGTACCGGCATTGGCAGCGTGTCGGCGCTAAATTCGCGGGAACTGTGGCGATTCTTCAATACTTGCATCAGCGGCTTGCCGCCAGTCGTGTCCGGTTTCGGCAACTCAATGGGGTTGAGTCCCTGAGCAACCACGGCAGTGCTCAGTAGCAGAATGGGCAGTACAATCCGAAAAGCGTGCAACATTCGATTCCTCCTATTTAGGATTGCGCATCAGAAGAGCTAACGCCAACTCTTCAATTTAGGATATGACAATCTCCTTCGCAATTCAAGAGGATGACGAAGGAAGTGTTTGTTTGCCGTCAGCTAAATCTGAACACGAAGGGGAGTTAAGCTAAGAGACCATCAGATGGAACTGCGGGCGAAGACGATCCAGCCTTGGGGGCGTGGACGAAGGCGGATCTACGGGCTCACGTTGACGATCTAAGAGGACTCTTACCAGATGGTTCTGTGTTCGAGCGGAAGGGATTTTTCCGCTCTTTCGTTAAACGAATCACAGTAACATACGGCAGGGGGACAATAGCTTACACGTACCCGACGGGTAGTGACGGCGGAGGCGATGGCTCAGGAGTTTTGTCTTCTGCAAAAAAAAGCTCCCCGGGCCGGACTTGAACCAGCGACCCGCTGATTAACAGTCAGCTGCTCTACCGACTGAG
>CAIVAP010000261.1 GCA_903903945.1 uncultured bacterium
GATCGCGTCATTGCGAGGAGTGCGGAGTGGTGATGCAAGGTGTGGAGCACGACGAAGCAATCTCGATTTATGCCTTAAGATGCAGGCGCGCAGATTGCTTCGTCGTCATTGCCCTTCCCCTCTCTCTCCCGCCCTGACTCCTCGCAATGACGATTCCGGGGTTCTTCAACACTCTCGAAGCGGGGAAACGGAAATGCAACGACGAGTGCGAAACTAATACTTGTTGAGAGGACTCTCGGGACCCATGAGAACCGTGAACTCGCGCAGGAGAACTGCGTCGAAGCATCCGTCCTGACCGTGCATCATTCTGAGTGCCGGATAGGTATCGATGGCTGGCTGGTAAACACGTTCAGTGGTGAGCGCGTCGAAGACGTCGACAACGGCAACAACCTTGCTGAACGGATGCATGTCGCGTTCGTCGACTCCGAGAGGGTAGCCGCTTCCATCAATGCGTTCGTGATGTTGGAGTACCGGGTAGTAGGACTCTTCCGAAATGATGTCGGTTTCGCGCAGAATGTCACTACCCCAGTTGGGATGCTTCTTCATGATCTCGAATTCGGAACGATTTAGGGATGTGCGCTTATTGAGAATGCGTTCCGGGACTTTGCTTTTGCCCACATCGTGCAGCAGAGCACCGGTTCCGAGATTGACCAATGCGTCCTTGTCGGTTATCCCGATCTGCCGCGCCAGCGATATGGAAAAAGTGCAGACGTTCACCGAATGGGTGTATGTGTAATAGTCGAACGAAGTTATCTTCATGAGGTTGAGAAACGCGTCACGTCCTTTAAGAATGTAGCTGATCGTACTCTCAACCAGATCCTGACTGCGACGGACGTTTTCGGAGTACGTGGGATTCGCCATGAGTTCCTTGACCAGCGCTTTGGAAGTGTCGTACAAAATCGCCGCCTTCTTGATCTCTGCGACTTTCGGATCGGCCAGGATTTCCGGCAAGTGCTCTTCGATATATTGCTGGTAGGCTTCACGAGATTCATAACTGATGTAGATTGTGACGATGCTGTTCTCTATCAGTTTGGCGCGCGATTTTTCGGTGAACGGCAGGGACTTGGCGCGGTAGAGCACGACCTCTTTTCCCGTGTGAATGTACACGTCGAAATACAAGATTTTGTCGAGACGTAGAGAATCGACCTGAATCGGCAAGAAGGAAGGTGTTTGTGTCGTCGAACGCTTTTTGACTATACTTTGCATATGGTTATGTCCCTGTTCATAGGATATCGACACAACCTCGCCCATTCTGAATTAAAAAGCCGATCCGTCAGGGAAGGATCGGCTTACCAAAGGAGGGGCAACGGGCTGCGAAATGAAAACTTAGCTGCCGTAGCTCTTGACCAGCATCATCACCGATTGCAGTGAGGTGCTGATGTTGGACAGGGCTTTGGAATATCTTTTCAACAATTCCGAATACTGCCATCTCATCGAGAAGGCCTTGTCGGGGAATTCGAATATATCAAGCAACGTCTTACGATAGACTTCATCGAGGTAACGCACGACATAGTAGCTGTATTCCGGCAAATCGTTGTCATCGGCGTTCCCTTTGCTTAGCCGGTCACGGTAGGCCTCAACCTTTTCCAACACTACCGTTCCGAAACACCAGGGGGTCATGACGACGCCGAAATTGTTGGCCTCGGAATAGAAATCGTACACGGTTCTGAGGAGAGTCTCGAGGATTTTTCTCTTCGCGTACAGGAAAGCCCTCAATTCCTGCTCGTATTCCTTGAGATCGGCCTGTTTGGCCTTGACGTCATTGAGATCGGCCAGTGCATGTTCCTCGACGTGCTCCAAGAAGCTGTAGAAATCATCGAAGTAGACTTTGACGTTCTCGCTCAGCGTGTAGGTGTAGTATCCACCCTCGTCATGTTTAACCCGGGGTTCAACGCCCTTCGTAAACCTCGATTCGGGAAACCCTCTCTTAATCTCCGCAGCTATCATGTCGATCTCTCCTTCCGTCAATGTCGTGTCCGAATCCACTACTACGCAACGGCTGTGCCAGCGCCACAGAAGCCAGCAAATCCTTGAACGTCAGACGGAAGTGGTTGTAAATGAAAGAATTGCGACAGTCGGCCACTTGGTCTGCCTGAAGAAGGCGCGAAACAATGTGACGCGGTTTGCAGTATTTTCACAACGTTCGACGATAGCAGCGCGTTTGCCTGTATTTGTTGACACCACTGTTGCAGCCACATAGATTCACGCGGTGTTCGATAAACGTATCATTGGTATTGACTATGGGCGCAGGCGGATCGGCGTGGCCTATTCCGATCCGCTGCGGATTACCGCCCAGCCCTTGACGACTGTCTTGCTTAAGACCGAGGGTGAGGCGGTCAACAGGGTCTGCGAAGTGTTGGCAAAAGAGGATGTAGAGTTGGTCGTGGTTGGGCTGCCGGTGTCGCTGTCCGGGGGAACCGGCGGGCAGATGGCGGACGAGATTCGCAAGTTCGCCGCCGGGTTGGAAAAACGGGGCTACCGCGTGGTATTCGAGGATGAACGGTTTACGTCTGCCGAGGCGATGGCGACAATGCGGCGCGCCGGCAAGAGGGAAAAGCAGATGCGTGGCAAAACCGATGTGATTGCGGCACAGTTGATTCTGCAGGGATACCTTGATTCCTTACCCAAATGATCGCCCATGAAAAAGCTGCTCTTAGTCCTGCACTGGTTCGTGACGACGATTCTCGTCTTTGCACTAATTCCTTTGCTGCTTGTCGTATGGGTGGCTGAAGTGATTTTGAGCGGTTCGCTTCTAAAACGGCTGCTGCTAATCATCTTGGTGATCCTCGTCGTAGTATCCCTTGTCGGATATCAACAGGTCAACCACAAGATCGGTGATTCTCAGAAAGATTATGTCGTGCTGGTGCATCCCCGCGACAACGCTACGGACTTGTACGCGCGGCTTGTCGAGGCCGGATTACCTGTCAATCGCTGGTTGTACAGGTGGTATATGCGTCAGACCAAGGTTGATCGACAACTCAAGCCGGGGCGCTATCACATTAAAGGAGGACAAACTCATTACCAGCTTGTCACGGTATTTCGCGATAGCAAGCCGGAATTGAGCAAGGTCACGATCCCGGAGGGATGGACGCTACGGCAGATGATACCGGTCATTGCTCACGAGATACCGACCGATTCTTCTGAACTGGCGCGATTGCTCGCCGACCAGAACTATTTCCGGGGTTTCGGCATTGATGCCCCCGGTTTCGAGGGCTATCTGTTCCCGGAAACCTACTCGTTTTTTCCGTATCAGGATTCGCGCAGTGTTATAGCGGAGATGGTGCGGATGTTCCGCGACAAGATTACGCCGGAGATGATTAGGTATGCACAGGAGTTGAAGATGCCACTCAATGAAGTTATCACGCTGGCATCCCTGATCGAAGCCGAAGCTGCCGATGGCAAGGAACGGGAATTGATTTCATCCGTGTTTTTGAATCGCTTGCGTCTCGGTTGGAAGTTGCAGTGTGATCCGACCGTGATCTATGCACTGGGGGGACTTGATCGGCCGCTACTGCGCAAAGATCTTGAATACGATTCGCCGTACAACACCTATCTATATTATGGTCTTCCACCGGGACCGATCTGCTCGCCGGGTCTGGCATCGATCAGAGCGGCACTCTATCCCGCTACAACCAACTACACCTACTTCGTTGCCACCGGATCGGGACAGCACGTCTTTTCGGCGTCGCTGGATCAGCACAATCGGGCGACCAGCAGAATCAAGCGCAACAGGTAGCGGATTGCCAACACCACCACCCGATTGACAATCCTCCGACAAACAGATACCATGCGCAGATGAATCTGATCACTTATGTCATGCTCTGTCTGATCTGGGGATCAACATGGCTGGCAATCAAGGTGGGCTTGGAGGATGCGCCGCCACTTTGGAGCGCCGCATTGCGCTTCATTCTCGCGGCAGCCCTGTTGTATGGGATCAACTATGTCGCCAAGCAGCGGTATCCAGTCGGCTGGCGCAACAAATGGCGTGCGGCCTGGCCGGGGATATTCACGTTTTTCGGATCGTATGCGCTGACCTACATGGGCGAAAACCATATCACCTCCGCGCTTGCGGCGATACTGTTTGCTGTATTCCCCTTCTTCATCATGGCACTGATGCCGCTGATGGTCAAGACGGAACGGGTCGGCATCAGGTCGCTGATCGGCGCCGTGGTCGGATTTGCCGGCGTAGTCATGATCTTCGCCGAACCGGTGCAAATCGGGAGCAGCGCTTTGATCGGGATGATCTTCCTCATCTTGGCGCCGATTTGCGCGGCGATGGGCTCGGTGTCGGTCAAAGCCTACTTGCACGACGAACCGGTATTCCCGATGATCACGCTCCAGATGACAGTTGGCGCCGTCCTGCTGACTCTGACGGCGCTCATTTTCGAGCCGTTTAGCGATTTCAAGATCACGACCACTTCCGTAGGCGCAATCGTGTTCCTGGCGATCTTAGGATCGATTATTACTTTCGGGAGCTACTACTGGCTGCTGAAGCGAGTGCGGCTGGTTACGATGTCGATGATCGCCCTGATTACGCCGGTGGTGGCGATGTTTATGGGGTACATTTTCCTCAAAGAGGAACTGACCGTTGGCAATTATATCGGAGCGGCATTCGTGTTGATGGGAGTGGCGATTGTAAATATCAAGCAGACGCGTGAGATAGATGTAAAACAGACAGCAATTCCGTTTGAATAGGAGACACTGTCCCGTAAGTCGGATTTTGTGGAAAAGTGCGAGCAGCAAGTTGATTTTCCCCCTTAGCAAAGGGAATTGTATACTTAACACACACAGAATAGCTAGAAGCTATTGCCTGTGGGGAGATTATGAGTTAGGACACAAGTCAAGCAAGATGCTAGCAGGCTTGTATTTCCCATCAAACCAAGGTATTTGTTGACAGGGTGACGTATTTATAGTATCATACTATGGTAATTAAGCGAAAGGGCGCGTCATGTCAGACCAAGAACTAGATAAGTTGGCTTCAATACCGAGAGTGTACTGCAATGCGGCTTCAATGGCGTTTAGTGTGTTTGATTTCCAAGTGACCTTTAGTACTTCGGCGGTATTAAGTACGATTGGAGGAAAACCAGACAAAGCGGATGTCATATTGTTTCCGCAGTTTTTGGCTCATTTTAGTCCACAGCATTTTAAGGTTATAGCTACACTGATGGCTACTCAAGTTATGCAATACGAAGAGCAATTTGGCGAGATAAATTTACCTGCAAAACCCGAACAAGAAGAGAATATAGAGAAGAAGTGAATGGCTGCCAATTCTCTTGATTGGAGTATCATTGACTATTCCAAGCGGTGTGTGGTATTTTCCGCCGATTCCCTGAAACATATTGAGAAGAATCATCCGGAAGTATCTAATAAGATTAATGAAATTAGGTCTGTTGTTGAATCTCCGGAGATTGTTAAGCGGTCTTCAGAATATGCCGATACTGAAGTATATGCACGATATGGAGTTTGTTCAGGAAAGTATAAGAATTTCTATCTGAACGTGGTCGTCTCGTACCGGATTGCTCAGGGTGATATAAAGACTGCGTATTTCTCTAAGATAGCCGAAGGTGAGCATCCGCCTTTGTACGTGAGAATAAAACGATGAAGCTTCACTTTAGTTACGACAAGCATGCTGACGTGCTTTATGCTTTTAAGGATGTCCCGAAAGAGGCATGGTGCGAAGAAGTAAGCGACGGAATTTTGATTCGAAGGGATATTGATACAGATGAAATTATTGGATTTACTATCGTGAATTTCAAACGTCAGAGGGCGGGCGGTTTCCTGAAGACGATACCACATTTCGGTAAAGTATCGTTTCCGAGGGAAATTGTTAAGTCGATTTAACCTTTCTTTGGTTTCAAATTGATTGAACGCATTTTCCTCTTCTTTTTTTTGGGTTGTGGTTTTGTTTTGTGTTGCGGGGATGGCTTGAGTAATTCGGCAATGAACTTGTCGAAGTCTTCTTGCTTGAGTGCCATAGTTATTTAGTCATTCTTTGTACATGAACTGCTTGCCAGCAATAGACATTCTCGGTGATCGAATATGAGACCCGTGGGGAACCAGCATCGCTCAGATGCGTTGGTTGCAGAATCGGCAGACCAGCGCTTCTCTCTTGATAATCTCTGCGCAATAGGGGCAACGTTTTTCATCGGCACGTAATCGCGGCAGGTGCGGTTTCTGGTGACGCTTGAGCGCTTCCACCGCCTTATGAGCCTGTGTGCCTGCGGCGGCGGAACCGCTGAATTCGAATATCGTATTGTGACGCACTGCAAAGTTGTCGTCCCAATCGATCACCAGACAGTATTCTTTCTTGAGGTCACTCGCCGATTTGTCAAGACCGAAGGCGGTGAAGGTCAGGTCCTTCGTGGCAGTCAGTCGCGACAATGTCTGCGCCTTCTCCTCGTAGAATACGTCGATGATGCCGTTACGCGGGATGCGCCCAAGCTCCTTGTCATGATCGGCGACAAAGACGTAAGACGCCTCCGTGACGGAGCAGTCGACGAGATTCTCGCGACTTGCCGCGCCGGCAAAACCTGCGAGATAAGTGCCGACAGGGAACGTCCCAAGAATCCCTTCGGCTTCGTCTTTCTGCTTGCCGGCGAAATAAAGCGCCACAATGACTATGACGGCGATCAGTGCTATCAGCAAAATCGCGACGGGATTCATCGAGCGTGCTCCTTGGGCAGAAAGTTCGTCAGCATAGATTCAGCGACGATAATAGAGGCGATCCCGAAAGGTGTCAATGTAAAACTTGCTTGTGGGCAATTCACTTGACCGGACTGTTGAAAAAGCCTTGCTAACACTGTTGCGCCGAGTGTCGCAGTTGTGTCGGAGAAAGCAAGTCGCGACCCCGTTGGAATCGGGGCGAACGGCTGAAGTCGCTCCTACATGCCACGTTAGCAACCGGAGTGAAATAACTGTAGGAGCGACTTCAGTCGCGACATTCATGGCGACAACGGTTCTTCAACAGTCACTTGACGGAGGGACACGGCGTAGGTCGACCGGGTCGCTTCATAGGCAAGCGTTGACAAGTTCAGCGATGGCCACCGCAGCATCGATTAATGATCTATCGCGCTTTGAAACGCCGCAGTTTGTCAATCAACACATCGACTTCGTCCAATGTGTTGTAGAAATTGATCGACACGCGCACACCACCTTCGCGGTAGACGAGATGGAAGTTTTCTTCCAGCAAATACTTCAACAGGTCGTCCCCTGCGGGAGAGCCGATGGAGATGATTGACGAACGGTGTTTGGGTTCCAGTGAACTCCTGACAGAATAGAAGTCGTTGCTCCCTATGAATTCAAGCAGCCGGTCGATCAGAGTCTGGTTGTGCTGGAAGATATTGTCGACCCCAATATTGTTGATGTACGTCAGCGCCGCCGCCATTCCCCATAATTGCGCGTAGGGATATGTGCCGAGATTGAAACGGCGGGCATCGTCAAACGGTTGCTTGTCAAAGTGACGAAGATCGGTGAATTTCATCTGCCAATCTACGCCGAGCCAACCGGTCGACAGGGATTTTAGCGGCCTCTTGGCGTTATTCGAGAGGAAGAAAAAACCGGCTCCCAAAGGTGACAGCAGCCATTTCTGTGCGCCACAGGCGAGCAGGTCGATGTGGCAATTGTGCACGTTCAACGGACAATGCCCAAGCCCTTGAATGGCGTCAACGACGAAATAGATATCGTGTTCCTTGCAGAACGTTCCAATCGTTTGCAGATCGTTGCGGAAGCCGTTGAAGTATTGCACGTAGCTGATCGCCAGAACTTTGGTGCGCGTTGTCACCAGCTTGCGGGCTTCAGCAAATGAGAAATCGTTGTTGACTGATGGAACATACTTGAGAACTATCCCATCCTGTTCAAGCGCTTTGAATGGATATGGCACCGATGGGAAATCATTGTCGGCGAGAATCACTTCGTCTCCCGCCTGCAGACCCAATCCGGTGGCGGCCAGATTAATGCCGTGGGACGTGTTGAAGGCGTAGCCGATCTCACTGACATCGGCGCCAATCATAAACGCCGCCTGCTCGCGAATCTGCTGCAGGTAGCCCATCGACTCATCGTCAGGCTGATATAGGTTGCAGATGTGCTCCCAGTAGGCTTCAATCCTCTCTTTAACCGGTCGTAACATCGGCGCCCAGGAAGCATTGTTGAAGAATATCTTTTTGTCAAGACCGATAAAGTCTTCACGCACGCGTTTGTCGATCATGGCGGTACTTTCTAATAATGATAGATGTAGGTAATCGACCCGATGACAAATAACAGGGTCAACAGGTTCCAGAAGAGCTCAAAAGTAGTAATCACACTCGGTAACTTGTATTGGTTCTGACTGCGAATATGTGCCGGCAGCACTCCGACGCCGAATATGAACAGCGCAATGAAAAAGCCGCTGCGGTAGCTGGTGAATGGCAGAACCGGATAGAGCGCAGCATAGACGATGCACGGCAACATCACGATGAATACGAAATTGACCAGAAACGGCGACATGAATTGAGGGTTGAGCGAGCCATCAGAAGCAAACCGTCGTGACAACATTTTCTGTATTAGAAAGCGAACGATTTCGAGGACTAACAGCGTTGCCGTTGCCACTAATATGGTAAGCACCAACCGGGTTCCGGTCATCTATAGCCAGCCCATGTCGTAGTACCACCGATAGGTTTCGCCGATGGCTTCCGAAAGTGTGCAGGTCGGCTCATAGTTGAGCACAGCGCGCGCCTTGGCGGAGGAACAAACCCAATAGCGATATGATAGTTCGCGAGTTTTGTCTCTACTCAGCGGGAAGCTTTCAATTGATCCGAGCAACACAGCGACTAGCTTCATGATGGGCAGCGGCAGTCGCAGCGGTCGAATGTCAACGTTGATTGTCTCCGCAATCAGGCGTTGTACTTCCCATTGCGAGATGTCATCGACGGAGTTGATGTAGAAAGTCTCCCCGATGGCTCTGTCATTGAAGGCACCACGACTGATGCCGTCGACCAAGTCCGCTATATAGACGAGACTGACGAAGCCCTCCTTGCCACCGAGCTTGAGCAGCCAGCCGAGTTTGACATTCTTGAAGAAAACGAAAACATCCGTATCACGCGGGCCGAACACTGCCGGCGGACGAATGATCGTAAACGGCAATTTGTCTTTACGTGCGAGCACCGCTTGTTCTCCGGCAAGTTTGCTCCTGCCGTAATCGGACACCGGCACGGTAACATCGGCCTCGGTCTTGAGTTTGTGTTGCACACACGGACCTGCCGCAGCCTGACTGGAAATGAGCACGAATCTTTTCAAGTTGGTCGCATGCTTAACAGCCACGTCGACGAGATTGGCGGTACCATCGCGGTTGACAGCCATAAATCGGTCAAGCGATTTCGCTCTGATCAGACCGGCGGAATGAAAAATGTAGTCGATGCGCGGAAGGATCGGTTCGAGGGATTTGAGATTATCAAGACTGCCGATTATCGGCGTATACTTGAGATCCGAAATGAGATCGAGCCGGGAGGTCTCGCGTAACAAGAAATAGAGATCGCATCCAATTTTGCCCAAATGTTCGGCGAGATGACTACCAACAAACCCGGAAGCGCCGGTGATCAGAACCTGTGGTCTGCCTTTGAAATGCGGGATAAAATGACTTGACATTGTATCGCCCATTAATTATGATTGCCGCCCTGTGATTGAAAACATTCGCATAATGTACCCGATCGGAGATTGAAAGCAAGTCAATTATGGATCTGTTCGATAAGTGCAAGAGTTTTACGCGCTCGCTCGAAGTAAAGGAAGCCGGATTCTACCCCTACTTCCGCCCAATCTCCTCAGCGGCGGATACGGTAGTCACGATTCATGGTCGGGAGATGATCATGATTGGGTCGAACAACTATCTCGGCCTGGTGACGCATCCCAAGGTCAATGAGGCGGCGATTGCGGCCACGAAGAAGTATGGCGTCGGCTGCACTGGATCGAGACTTCTCAACGGCACGCTTGACTTGCATCTCGAGCTTGAAGAGAAGCTGGCGAAGTTCATGCACAAGGAAGAAGCTCTGGTGTATTCGACCGGCATGCAGACAAACTTGGGGACAATCTCGGCGCTGGTGAACAAAGGGGAATATATCCTCATCGACCGCTCGGACCATGCGAGTATTGTTGATGGCTGTCGGCTCTCGTTCGGTAGAACCGTGAAATATGAACATAACAACATGGATGACTTGGAGCGGGTCCTATCGTCATTGGATCCTGACGCGCCGAAGCTGATTGTCACCGACGGTGTTTTCTCGATGGAAGGCGATATTGCCAAGCTGCCGCGATTGGTTGAGCTGGCTCATGCGCACAATGCGAGGGTGATGGTCGATGATGCCCATGCGCTCGGAGTGCTGGGGGCCACGGGTGCGGGCACAGCCGAGCATTTTGGCCTGACCGATGAGGTTGATATCACCATGGGTACGTTTTCGAAATCGCTGGCATCGATTGGCGGTTTTATCGTCGGCGATGCCGAAGTTGTCGAATTCGTCAAGCACTTCTCGCGTACCATGATTTTTTCGGCATCGATTCCACCGTCATCGGCGGCTGCGGTGATGGCGGCTCTTGAGATCCTCCAGAGCGAACCGGAAAGACGGACACGTCTTTGGGAAATTACCCGCAGAGTGCACCGGGAGTTGCGCGGGCTCGGTTTTGATCTCGGTACCAGCGAGACGCCGATTGTGCCGATTCTGATCGGCGACGAAACTCAATGCTTCCAGTTTTGGAAGATGCTGACTGAAAAAGGTATCTTTGCCAACGCTGCTGTCCCGCCGGCCGTGGCGCCGGGGCAGGCGCTGATTCGCACAAGTTACACAGCCAATCACACCGACGAGCAAATCGATCGGGTCCTTGATACTTTTGCCGCGATCGGCAAGAAGACCGGAATGATCTCCGCAGCAGTGTAGCTGCCGCCGGGACACCCAACATGAAACCAGAAGAAATTGAAATAATCGAGGTCGTTTCAAAATCAGACCTCAAACGGTTCGTCAAGTTCCCCTGGAAAGTTTATGCCGATGATCCCAACTGGGTTCCGCCGTTGATAACGGAACGGCTGGCTTTTTTTGACCGCAAGAAAAATCCGTTCTACCGTTACGCCAGAGTGCAATTGTTTCTGGCGATTTATCAGGGTGAGGTGCTCGGTCGCATTGCCACCTGTGTCAACAATATCCACAATCAATTTCATCAGGAGAAGACCGGCTTTTTCGGATTCTTTGAGTCGGTGCAGAGCTACGATGTTGCCTATCGGCTGCTCAAAGTTGCGGTCATCGCTCTCAAAAAAGTTGGCATGGAGCAGATGATCGGACCGGCGAATTTCTCGACCAATCATGAGGTCGGGCTACTGGTTGACGCGTTTGATCAGCCGCCCGTGGTGCAAATGAGCTACAATCCTCCCTACTATGTCGACTACTTCGAGAGGTTCGGGCTGACCAAGGCCAAGGATTTGCTGGCGTTTAAGATGGTCAAAGAGAACGAGCCGCCGGAGCGAATGGTCAAGATCGTTGACCGGATCAGAGAGCGATCAGGCGCGACCTTCCGCAAGATCGACTTGCACGACTTTGACAACGAAATCCTGCGGGTGATCAAGGTCTACAACGATGCCTGGGAAAGCAATTGGGGATTTGTGCCGCTGCACGAGGATGAGTTCCTTCATATTGCCAAGGATCTGAAACAGATTGTTGATCCCGATCTGGCGCTGTTTGCCGAGATCGACGGTGAACCGGCGGGATTTGCGCTGGCGATTCCGGATATCAATCAGATTCTGATCAAACTCAATGGCCGTCTTTTCCCGTTCGGGTTGTTCAAACTGATCTGGAATCTCAAAATACGCCGCAAAGTCAATCAGGTGCGCGTGATCACCATGGGAGTCGTGAAAAAGTACCAGAAACGGGGCATCGACAACGTCTTCTACCTCGACCTCTATCGCAACGGCGTTGCCAAGGGCTATTACGCTGCCGA
>CAIVAP010000262.1 GCA_903903945.1 uncultured bacterium
AATGACGACGAAGCAATCTGCGCACCCGCACCTGGAGAGGGTAAATCGAGATTGCTTCGTCGTGCTCCCCACCCTGCATCACCTCTCCGCACTCCTCGCAACGACACGAATTGGGCTTTTTCAACAGTCCCTTTAGGGAGTGTTGAAAAACCTCGCTAACACCGTTGCGCTGAGTGTCGCAGTTGTGTCAAAGACAGCAGGTCGCGACTGAAGTCGCTCCTACAAGCCGCGTTAGCAGCCCGTGTGAAATGGTTGTAGGAGCGACTCCAGTCGCGACATTCATGGCGACAGCAGTTTTTCAACAATCCCTTTAGTACGACGCGCGAAGATCATCCTCTCTTTCAATTACTTTGATCACCGACTGCGGGGCCTTAAGTCACCGCCAGTTGCATTGCGCTCGCAGGAATGGCTGGAAGACCAGATACAGAGCCGAGCGGGGCGATTTGATCCGCCGAGCCGCAGTGGTCCTGAGCTTCATCGTCGCAAACACCGACTCAATCGGGTTGGTAATCTTGATCGACACCCAGTGCTCTTGCGGATAAGAGTAAAAAGTCAACAAGGCGTCCTGATCTTTGAGCAGGCACTCTACCCCCCGTGGATTTTCACTTGCCGTTCGGTATCCGTTCTTTCACCCACTGGCAGATTCTGGACGAGTCCTTCACTTGCTCGAAACCAGCGGGTGTCGAGAAGATAAACTCGTGACGAAACAGCACCACATCATCAAGTGACGCAGGTCTTGACAGGGGTGGATACTTCTCGCGCAGGAAAATGGCATAGTTGTAAGCTGCCGGCAACTCAACCATATCTGCCTTGCGGAGTGTCGAGAGGATGTCCCCCGCGAGAGCCACTTGATGGAGGAAAATGGCTTTCCTCTGATCCTGCTTGCACCAGTCAACGAATACCGCATCCGTGTACAGACTGGCAAAACATTCCGGCCATTTCCTCAGCACACCCATCTCCGGGCGCAAGACCAACAGCCCGGCGTTGAAATAGGCACGGATCGTCTCTTGGTCAACCGGCGTTTGCACTGGAAATATCGACGACGACGCTACACCGAGTTTGTCGTAGACTCGTGTCCAGAACTCATCAGGAGGCTCAGAATACCGCGAACCAATCAGCTTGTGCATCACCGGCCGACAGCCCAAACTAATGCTGTCCGGCAGCAGAAAGTCGCGCGGTTCTTTGACGAAAATGACATCGGGATCGAGCCAAACAAGCAGTTGATATCTACCCACAGCATCGGATTCAGCAAGGGCGGCGGCGAAAACCTTTCCGGAAGACCAGAACTGTCTGGCGTCAGGAGGGGTGCTGCTTCGCTTCAGAGTAACTCCTGTGGGAATCGGTCTTGTCTCGATTGACTTCTCAATCTCCGGCTGAGTATCCGGCAGATAGATCCAAACCGGCGCATTTCTCAACTCGCCACCGAATGTACGCAGGCTCTCAACCATCACCAAAATCCAGTAGAGAGCATCACCATCGGCGGCATAGGCACCGAACACTATTCGCTTATACCACATGTCGCAGGCACCACGAAAAGAAGTGTCAATACCAAATGCTTCACGATACCTCCTTGATTAAGCTGTTGCGACCTTAGCCTCTGCCGACATGTTTCCTGCTCTCTCAGTTCGACGGCGCAGAGCCGCCCTACACTAATAGTGACGTTGAGGATGGCGTTTTCGTCCAATTCCCGAGATGTCCGATTTTCAACATTCAGAGGTTGCGAGTTCGAAAGAAAATGTGTTTTTTGCCTCCGGAAGAAAGCAACCTCAGCACACCTGTTCTCGTTTACTAAGGATAGTGTAAGACCTTACATTTTGCACATGAATGGGATAGCTGGAAAATAGCATAACTAATCACCCGCAATAGGAGTTGAGGAACAACAATGAAATCTTTCAGAATGATTATCGCACTGTTTTTCGCCGTGGCAACTGCTTTCACCGCCATCGCTTGGGCCGGCGATTTGCCGGAGCTGAAATACGAGAAATACGTGCTTGCCAATGGCCTGAACGTGATCCTGCATGAAGACCACTCAATTCCGATTGTGTCGGTCAATATCTGGTACCACGTCGGCTCTAAGAATGAGAAACCGGGCAAGACCGGATTCGCACATTTGTTTGAACATCTGATGTTTGAGGGGTCGCAGAATCACAATGTCGGTTTTAATGAAGGCATCGACAAGATTGGCGGTGACAACAACGGCTCGACCTCAGAGGATCGTACCAACTACTGGGAGAACGTCCCGAGCAATTACCTCGAAAAAGCTCTTTGGCTGGAAGCCGACCGAATGAATGCCTTGCTGCCCGCCATCGATCAGAAGCGGTTGGACAATCAGCGTGATGTTGTCAAGAACGAGCGTCGCCAAAGCTACGAAAATCAGCCGTACGGCTTGTCCCGGGAATGGCTGGCGTCGCTGGTCTTTCCCAAGGATCATCCCTATTCCTGGATGCCGATTGGCAGTATGGAAGACCTATCTGCAGCAAGTCTGGAGGACGTTCAGGAGTTCTTCCGCAAGTACTATGCGCCCAACAATGCTTCGCTCTGTATCGCCGGTGATTTCAATCCCGCTCAAGCCAAGGAATGGGTTAGTAAATACTTCGCCGCGATACCTCCCGGACCGCCGATTGAGCGGATGGAGTCGTGGGTACCAGCCTTGAGCGGCATCAAGCGGATGAAGGCGGAGGACAATGTCAGTCTTCCTCGCATCACGATGGTCTGGCCGACTCCGGGTGGATTCGCGCCGGGCGACGCCGAATTTGACCTGTTGGCAAGCATTTTGACATCCGGCAGGACCTCCCGTCTTTACAAGACGCTTGTCTACGACAAACAGATGGCGCAGGACGTCAGCGCCTATCAGGGATCTCGTGAACTGAGTAGTGTTTTCAATATCACTGTGACAGCCAAACCGGGCGTGTCTCTCGACGACATCGAGCGTGAGGTCGATCTGATCGTCAAGGATATCCAGACCAATGGAATCAAGCCGGATGAGTTCGAACGCGCCCGAACCAATTGGGAAGCCGGATTCGTCAGAGGACTCCAACAGGTTGGCGGCTTTGGTGGCCGGGCGGACAGACTCAATGCGTATAATGTCCAACTCGGTGATCCCGGCAAGCTGCTGTGGGATCGCGATCGTTACACTAAAGCCACGGCCGTGGACATTCAGGCCTTCGCGAACAAGTATCTGAATTTGAACGGTCGCGCCATCCTCCAGATTTATCCGCGCGGCAAACTGGCGGCAGACCCAAACAAGCCCGATATGACAGTTGAGCCGCAGGCGCTGCCGGAGCCAGCCTTCACTCCACCGACAGTTCAAAAAACGACTTTGACTAACGGCCTGGAGATTCGACTGGTAGAAGACCACCGCCTGCCTCTGATTCAGTGCAATCTCCTGTTCAAGAGCGGCTGGGCAGCCGATCCTGTCGGCAAGCCCGGCGTCGCTTCCCTCACAGCAGCGATGCTCACCGAAGGCACAAAATCCAGAAATTCGCTCAAGATTTCTGACGACATTCAGCGCCTGGGAGCCAATCTGGGAACGGGTACCCTCGCAGACAATTCGACTGTGACACTTGACGTGCTGAAACGGAGTCTCGACCCGGCGCTGGAACTAATGAGCGACATCGTCCTTAATCCGACATTCCCACAGGAGGAACTTGACCGTCAGAAGCTGTCGCGGCAGGGACAGATGCAGCAGGAAGCGCGACAGCCATCTCCGACCGCGCGCAAGTTTTTCGTGCGAGAGCTGTATGGCGCCGACCATCCCTACGGTCAACCGCCGTCAGGCATCGGCACCGCCAAGTCGCTTCAGGCAATCAGCCGCACCGATCTGCTCGATTTCTACAGAGTTAACTATCTCCCGAACGGCGCCACCGCCATTATTGTCGGCGATATCACTATGGCCGAGGCAAAAGCCAAGCTGGAGAGAGCATTTGCAACGTGGAAAGCGGGAGTTGTAGCGCAGCAGAACGTGAATCAGGTCAAACCGCTGAGCAAGACCAAGATTGTTATCGTCGACAAACCCGGCGCTGCGCAAAGCATGATCTTTTTGGGCAACGTCGCTATGCCTCGCAGTTCCGCCGAATACTTGCCGGCCAGTGTTATGTGCAACATCCTCGGCGGCGGGTCTACGGCCCGGCTTTATATGAACCTGCGCCAAGACAAGGGCTATACCTACGGCTCCTACTCGTTTATCAACCTCCGCCGTGGACAGGGCTATCTCGCCGCCTATGCTCAGGTACAGACGGAGGTCACGAAGGAAGCGCTTGCCGAGTTCATCAAGGAGTTCAAAGGCATTATCAGTGAGAAGCCGATCACGGCGGCCGAATTGGCAGACAACAAGAACAACCTGACGAAGAGCTTCCCGCAAGAATTCCAATCCTTCAACTCAGTCGCCAATCAGATTGGCATGATGGCGACCTTTGGGTTGCCCGACGACGAATGGAAATCCTATATTGACAGAATCAACACCGTTTCACCGGAAGCGGCCATGAAATCAGCGCGTGACTATATCAATCCGAACGCACTGCTGATTGTTGTGGTCGGTGATCGCGCCAAGATTGAACCCAAGATTCGCGAGCTAAACCTGGGAGAGATAACCTTCCCTTCCGCTGACGACATGTAGTACCTCGACTTTTTTCTCGACAGAAGGCGGCCTTTGACCGGCCGCCTTCTTTCTGCCCTATCTTCTTGTGCAACATGGACGCAAATCTCTGATCTCTTGAAACCTTTTCCTAATTCCTCCGTAGTTGATACAAAAGGACGCTGACGGGGCTATTGATTCGCGCGCTTGTTACTACTGTTTCCCAGCAGAGACTGACTTCATAGCGAGTCAGACAAAGTGATAACGTCTATAGCCGTCGGTCACCGCAGACTGACGGGGAGGAACTGTAACATGCGAGTTGCTCACTTACACCGAAGTATCCTCGGATTTTCGCTGCTTCTGCCCGCAACACTCTTGGTCATTCTCCCGTCAATCGTGTTGGGAGTTTCTCGGCCGGTGTTTAGGCCAACCCTCGAAGTCAGCAAGACTACGGCTTCGATAGACGTTGACGGCCAGCTTAACGATCCCGGTTGGAAATCAGCCGCTCGCGCTGACAACTTCGTGGAGCGTGAACCCGGCGATAACACCGAGCCCGAGGTCAAGACCGAAGTCTATACTACCTATGATGATCGCAACTTCTATGTCGCCTTCGTTTGCTACGACGACCCCAAGGCGATTCGTTCCACCATGTGCCAACGGGATCAGATGGGCAACGATGACATGGTCGGAGTGCTGATCGATCCCTATGCCAGTGCTTCGTGGGCCTATGAGCTGTTCGTCAATTCATACGGCATTCAAATGGACGCCCTCTGGACGCCTATTGTTGGTGAAAATACTGGCTATGATCTGATTTGGGAATCGGCGGCCGTGGTGACCGACTCCGGTTATCAGGTGGAGATCGCCCTGCCGTATGCCAGCATGCGCTTTCCCAATCAGGATATACAGACCTGGAAAGTCGACTTCTTGCGCAACCGGCCACGTGAAGTCTACAAGCAATACATATGGGCGGCAAAGGATCGCAACGAGCAGTGCTATCCCTGTCAATACGGAACGCTCACTGGCATCGCCTCTGTCCATCCGGGAAAAGGTATCGGTATTATGCCGACGATGGTTGCGCATCAGTCGGGCGAAATTTCTGACCTGCAAAATCCCGATTCGCCCTTTCACAATACTGACCTCAAAGGCGAGTTTTCTATTGGTGGAAAGTATGCAATCAATTCTGACGTGACTGTGGAGGCAGCGGTGAACCCCGACTTTAGCCAAATTGAAGCTGACGCCGCCCAAATTGCCGTCAACTCTACGGTCTCGTTGATGTACCCGGAACGGCGGCCCTTCTTTCAGGAGGGGAGCGACATCTTCAGGACGCTGTTCAATTCCTTCTACACCCGCTCAGTAAATGACCCAGAAGTGGCCGCAAAGCTTACCGCCAGAATGGGCAAAACTACTATCGGGTATGTTGGTGCACGTGACATGAATACCCCATATATGATTCCTCTTGAAGAGTACAACCTTCTGCTCAACACCGGCAAGAGCACGGTCAATGCCCTGCGCGGCATGCAGTCATTCGGGGCCGATTCTCGCATCGGCGTTCTCCTTTCCGATCGCCGCTTTGAGCACAATGGTTCCGGCAGCGTAGCCGCTGTGGACGGTGACATCCGACTCTCCAAGAACTACAGCATTGACGGTCAGTACATCATCACGCACACCTCAGAGCCGCAGGACAGCGCTCGCACCGCCAGATACGGGGCCTCCCATTTTGATGGCGGCAAGCACACGATTGCGTTTGACGGTGAGTCCTATACCGGTACCGCATTCATCCAACGATTCAAGCGGGAAGCCCGACACTGGGGCTTTGTACTCGACTACAATCAGGTGAGCCCCTCCTATCGCACTGAGGTTGGTTATGATCCTCTCATGGGCTATCGCAACCTATCACTCAATTCAAACTACACTTTCTACCCAAAGAGCGGTGCTGTAAGCCGAATCACACCCGGAATCTATGGCTCACGGCGGTGGAAATTCGATGGAGTCAGGAAGAACACTGTTCTCTTTGCCGGGCTTGATGCCCAGTTCAGAAAGGCGCAGACCTACATTTCCGTCAATGTCGGGCGCAGTTCCGAGCTTTACAGTTCAACGGAATTCACTGGATTGTGGGAGGTTGACATCAACTGGAATAGCCGAATCAGTAATAAGGTCGGCTTGGGCGGCGTCATTCAGAAAGGAGTCAATGTCGCATACTATGCACTCGCCAAAGGCAACATGACATCCTATTCCGCCTCTCTCAACTTGAAACCGGTCGATCGCCTGATTATCCAACCGAGCATTAATTTCGCCAGAAGCACCGACAGGAACACCGGCGAGAAATTCTATAGCGGCTACATCACCAGAACCCGAATTCTCTATCAGGCGAATCGTGAGCTCTCTTTTAGGCTCGTTGTCCAGTATGATGATTTCAGCAGGGCCTGGGAGATTGACCCGCTCCTGACCTATCGCTTGAGTCCCTTCTCCCTGTTCTACTTCGGTTCATCAAACGACTACGGGGACTTGGCGCCGGACGTTAATTCTCCATCCCAATGGCGACTGACGGCGCGGCAGTTCTTTATGAAGATACAGTATCTCTTCCAGACCTGATAGTTTCCTCTTCTTGCGGGCAGAGTGAAGCGATTCGCTTTGCTCTGTCCGCTTTCAATACTGCTTCGCCATATCTCTCTTGGCCGACGCCGCTCAATTCCGTATATTGCCTTCCGGCTATGAGGAAGGAGATTACTTGAATGGCTCATATTGACGTTGGCGGCAAGCAACTCGAACTAAATGATGAAGGATTTCTGAATAATCCCGAGCAATGGAATCAGGAAGTGGCTGCGATTCTGGCGAAAACAGAAGAAGGTCTGGAGAGTCTTAGTGAAGAACACTGGGCGGTAATCAACTTCATTCGCGAGCATTATGAACAAACAAAGCTGGCGCCCATGGTGCGATCGATCTGTAAGACCACTGGTTTGCCGTTGCGCCGCGTCTACGAGCTGTTCCCTTCCGGCCCCGCCAAGGGTGCCTGTAAGCTGGCAGGACTACCCAAGCCGGACGGCTGCGTTTAGGATCACTGATGTCGCTGGTTCTTCTGCTACGCCTTGGGGTTGTACTCTCGGCAATCTACTGCCTTATCGCACTGACGATTCTTGTCGCTCGCACTTTCTCTTTTGGCAGACCGCCAAGGTACTCAAAGGCACAGGGTAGCGCTGCCAAAGGCATCGTCTATGCTTTCGGGCAGGGCATGCTCCCTTGGGAGAAGGAAAGCGCTTTCAAGCACCTGCCGACTTTTTTTGCAGGCATCCTGTACCATGCGGGTATTTTCGCAGCCGTTTTCTTCCTTATCACCACCCTGTTGCTAATTAGACTCCCTGATATTGCCATTCTGATTATTCGCCTCCTTGCCGTGATCGGACTGCTGAGCGGCATTGGGCTGCTCGCTAAGCGATTTGCGCTCCCCTATATGAGATTTATTAGCTGTATTGATGACTACATCGCCAATATCCTCGTAGGACTGTTGCTCCTCGTAACGATTCTGGCGACCTATTACTATGTGCTCCAATTCGCGATGATGGCGGTAGCTATCACGTTGTTGCTCTACATTCCGGTCGGTAAGATTCGCCACTGTGTCTTTTTCTTCTACTCACGCATCTTGTTTGGAGCATTCTTTGGACGCCGCGGGACTTTACCCCATCCGTCAACTGAGGATTGAGTCGTGAGCGAAGATATCAGGAAAGACTCGTACGAAGAACGCATCAGCAGCTTGACCTCGGCAGAATTTGCCAAGGCGTTACAGACGTTCTGCGACAAGATTGAATTCGGTGACGCAGCCCAACTCAACTCCTGTGTCCACTGCGGTCTCTGTGCCGACACTTGTCACTATTATCTCGCCAGCAGTGAATTGGAAGCGCTACCCGCATATAAGCTCAACCTCGTTTCCGCCGTGTTCAAGAACCAACATACTCGTCTCGGCAAGATTGCTCCGGCCCTGACCGGAGCAGAGGCGCTCGATGCCGACATGATCTCTCGCTGGGTCGATTCGCTTTATGGACGTTGCAGTTTGTGCGGTCGCTGCGCACTCAACTGCACTTTGGGTATCAACATCTCGCGCTTGATCCGGCTGGCGCGCACGACTCTTGCATCCGTTGACCTTGTTCCGTCAGAGCTGCAATCAACCGTGAGCACTGCTGTTGACAAGGGCAACAACATGGGCATCCCCCGTCAGGAATGGCTCGATACGCTGCAGTGGTTGGATGAAGAGTTGCAGCAGGAAGTCTCCGATCCTTCGGCGCATCTGCCGATCGATCAGTCACACACCCGACTCTTCTACACCGTCAATCCGCGCGAACCAAAGTTTTTTCCTCTTTCACTCCTGGCTACCGCTAAGATTTTCTACGCCGCCGGAGAAAGCTGGACGTTTTCAAGCGACTATTACGATGTGACCAACTATGGACTGTTTTCCGGCGACGATCAAGCTTCTGGAGTGATTTCAGCGCGCCTGCGCGATTCGATGCACAAACTTCACGCAAACACGCTGGTGCTGGGAGAATGTGGTCATGGCTACAACGCCAATCGCTGGGAGGCGCCTGAATGGTTGGCTGGTGCGTATGGTTTTGAGGCCAAGAGCATTCTCGAAATCATCGCCGACTACATCCGACAAGGCCGCATCAAGCTCGACCCCTCACGTAATCAGAAGCGCGTGACGCTGCATGATCCCTGCAATCTCGTGCGACTCGGCGGCATCATCGAGGAACAACGATTTATCCTCAAACGGGCAGTAAGTGACTTCGTCGAAATGTATCCGAATCGCGAGCAGAATTTCTGCTGCGGCGGCGGTGGCGGCCAACTATCGATGACCCGCTTCGCCAAACGACGTATCGAAGCCGGCAGGATCAAAGCCGATCAAATCCGTGCGACCGGCGCCAAGATTGTCGTTGCCCCCTGCCACAACTGTATCGATCAGCTCATGGAACTCAATAAGGAGTACAAGCTCGGCGTGGAGATCAAAACGGTCTCAGAAATGGTAGCCGATGCACTCATCATCGAACGCTGAGAACCGCTCCCATGTCCCTGACCTGAAGAAATTAACCTTGCTGACTAAATGATGATGTCTGCTTGCGACTCATGGCGATCTCTCGCACGGCACTGATCGCGATGTCGATTTCTTCGGCAGTATTAAAGGGGCCAATGCCGAATCGAACCGACCCGTGAATTTTGTCCGTACCGATCTGCTCATGCACGAGCGGTGCGCAGTGCAAACCGGTTCGGCTCGCAATACTATGATCGACATCGAGCATCGTGCCGCAGTCCCCCGCTTCCAGACCGTCTACATTAAACGAAAGCACAGCGATGTGATTCGTCAGGTCATCCTGACAATAGAGCGTCACACCATCGATCTGTTGCAAACCATCGCGTAGCGTCTTCAACAGCATGGTTTCTCGGGCATGAATTCCCGCCATCCCCTCTTTCTCCAACCACTTGACACCTGCATTCAAACCGGCGATACCGGGAAGATTAGGAGTACCATATTCGAGGCGATAGGGATATTCATCCAGATGCGTGCGGACCGCCGAGCGCACGCCCGTGCCACCGGCGCGGGTGTGACGAATCTCGACGCCCTCACGCACATAAAGACCGCCAATCCCCATCGGTCCCATCAACGACTTATGTCCGGTGAAGGCAACGACGTCGATGTTCATCTCCTCCATGTCAACTGGAAGTTTGCCGGCCGTTTGCGAGGCATCGACGACAAAAGCAATCCCCCGCTCTCGACAGATTTTCCCAATCTCAGCAATTGGCTGTACGGTGCCGATGACATTGGATCCGTGATTTACGGCGACGAGGCGAGTATTCTTCTTGATTTTCTTGGCGAAATCGTCCGGATCTACGAAACCGCCGGAGTCAAAAGCGATATGATCGAGTTCAACGTGATTGTACTTGTAGAGATGATACAGCGGTCGCAGCACCGAGTTGTGCTCGAGGTTGGTAGTGATCGCATGGTCGCCTTCCTTCAACAACCCGAATAATGCCAGATTTAGCGCATCGGTGGCGTTGTAGGCGAATATGAGCCGATTGGAGTCAGTGCCGCCGTTGAAAAACCTCGTGAGTTGTTTGCGGGTCTCTTCAACAATTCCCCCCGCGACAAGGCAGAGATCATATCCTGATCGTCCGGGATTGACCCCGTACTGACGGTAAAACTGGTCCATCGAGACATAGACTTCTTCTGGTTTCGGGAAGGTGGTAGCGCCGTTGTCCAGATAGATCAGTTTTTCCATTCGCAGCCTCGCTCAGTCCAAAGTTGTCAGGGGATTCTACCGTAATTCCCTCCCAAAGTCAACAGCGTATATTATCGATTTCCTTCGACGATCAGCACAGTCGCCCCACTCTTAAGGGAGCGTTGAAAAACCTCGGAGTTGTCATTGCGAAGAGTCATGGTGAGTGGAAGAGTGGAGGGGCAATGACGACGAAGCAATCTGCGCGCCCACATCTGGCAAGCGTAAATCGAGATTGCTTCGTCGTGTTCCCCACCCCACATCAGCACCAAGCACTCCTCGCAATGACACGGGTTGGGCTTCTTCAACAGTCCCCTAAGTGAAAGCGCTTGCCAAATTGAACCTTGCCCCATACTATCTTTCTCAATGTGTACCAGTTCACAGATGAATTTGGATATTTGATCTCCCAATCACTTCACGGAGTGTCTTATGTGTAAGAAGAAGCTTTTGGCGGCAGTGTTGATCGTAGCAATGATTCTCCCCCTCGCAAGTTGCAGCAAAAAGGAAGATGCTGCCAAACAACCAGCCGCAGGCGCCAAACCGGCAGCCAGTCTGACAATCGGCGTGTCACTCCTGACCAGAACCCATCCGTTCTATCAGGATCTGGAAGCCGGTTTGCAGGAAGCAGCAGACGCTTCCGGATTCAAACTGCTGATCAGTGCCGGGGAGTTTGATGTCGCCAGGCAGAAGGACCAGATTCAGGATTTTATCGTCCGCAAGGTGAACGCGATCATAGTTTCTCCCTGCGATTCCCGATCGATCGGAACGGCTATCAAAGCGGCCAATGACGCGGGGATCCCCGTTTTCACTGCCGACATCGCTTGTTTGGCGGAAGGCGCCAAGATTATCTGCCATGTGGCCTCCGACAACATTGCCGGTGGCAGGCTCGCAGCACAAGCGGTGGCACAAGCGCTGAACGGCACCGGCAAGGTGGCAATCATCGATCACCCGGAAGTGGAATCGGTCATTCAGCGCGTCAAGGGCTTTGAGGAAGAGATCGCGAAGTCGGGCGGCCTCAAAGTGGTCTCCAAATTGTCCGGACAAGGTAAAAAGGATCAAGCCTTCCGTACCGCGGAAGACATCCTGCAATCGCATCCCGATCTGGATGCCTTCTTCGGCATCAACGACGATTCCGCATTGGGCGCGTTGGCGGCAATTGAGAAAGCCGGCAAAGCTGGACGTGTGAAGGTTATTGGCTTTGATGCGGTGCCCGAGGCCAGAGCGGCAATCAAAGTCGGCAAAATTTATGCCGACGTGATCCAGCAACCGAAGGAAATCGGTCGGAAGACAATCGAAGCGATTAAGACCTATATCTCCGGCGGTCAGGTACCGGCAACAATTCTGATCCCCTGCGCGCTCTTTACGCAGAAAGACGCGTCCTAATCGCGCTGATGATGAAGAGAAAATGACTGTGACACATTCCGGCTGCACTCCCCTTCTGGCAATGAAGGGAATCCGCAAGGCCTTCCCCGGCGTGGTGGCAGTCAGTTCCGCCTCGTTCGAATTGCAAGCCGGAGAAATCCATGCGTTGGTTGGAGAGAACGGCGCCGGAAAAAGCACACTAATCAAAATACTGACGGGTGTACATCGGACTGATGCCGGCGAAATCATTCTGTTTGGAAGTGAAGTCGCTTTCACTTCTCCGCTTGCGGCGCGGCGAGCCGGTATCGCTGCGATCTATCAGGAATTTACTCTCGTGCCCACATTGACGGTTGCGGCGAATCTGTTTCTCGGCCGCGAACGAACACGCCGAGGATTGATCGACGCACGACGAGAATACCAACAGGCGGTCGAGTTGTTCAAGAAACTTGGCGTCGTGATCGATCCCGAAGCTCTGGTACATGACTTGAATGTCGCACAGCAGCAGCTTGTGGAGATCGCGCGTGCCTTGGCAACCGACGCCAGAATCCTCGTAATGGACGAACCGACCGCAGCCTTAACACCAAATGAGGTTGAGAAGCTGTTCGTGCTGCTGCACGAACTGGCGGCGCGCGATATCGGCATTATTTTTATCAGTCACCGTCTTGATGAAGTATTCAAAGTCGCCGATCGTGTAACGATCATGCGCGACGGGCAGACGATCGCTACAGCCAAAACAGCGGAACTGAACCGCAATCAACTAATCGAGCTGATGGTCGGTCGTCCGTTGGAAAGCGAATTCCCCAAGTTGCCCGCACAATGCGGTGATGTCTGTTTGGAAGTGCATAACCTCTCGGGGGGCAAGGTCAAGAATGTCTCTTTTCAGGTGAAACGCGGCGAAGTGCTCGGCATGGCAGGTCTGATGGGCGCAGGCAGAACCGAGGTCGCCCGTCTGATCTTCGGCGCCGACCCGAAAGCAAGCGGCGAGATTCGTGTTGATGGAAAGGATATCGACATCGAGTCGCCGCGCGAAGCAATCGCCAACGGTATCTGCCTTCTTACCGAGGACCGCAAATCGCAAGGATTGGCATTGAAAGCAACTGCCAAAGACAATTTCGCTCTACCGAATCTTGAATCATGGTCTCGTGTGGGGTTCATCGACGAACGCCGGGAGTCCCGGCGATTTGCCAGGCATGTGAGTGATCTGAATATTCGTATCGCAGGGCCTGAGCAGCTAGCGGAGGAACTGTCGGGGGGGAACCAGCAGAAGCTGCTGGTTGCACGCTGGCTGGAAACAAATTCGCAGGTAATTGTCTTTGACGAGCCGACACGTGGAATTGATGTCGGCGCAAAGTATGAGATGTATCTGCTGATAAATGATCTTGCCGCCGGAGGCAAGGCGATTATCGTGATCTCTTCGGAGTTGCCGGAGCTACTGGGAATTTGTGACCGCATAATGGTAATGCGCGAAGGTCGGATCGCCGGAGAAATTGCAGATGTCCGAACGGCAACGCAAACGGATATTATGGCGCTGGCAACATAGAGCCTGCAGTGTGATGTGCTCGCGCAGGCGAAATATCCAAGTGGAGCGAATGCGAAAATGAGTGCGTCTGGGAAGAATAGATCGAGCGTGGCATTGGCGAAGATGCTGCGCG
Organism: uncultured bacterium; assembly: GCA_903903945.1. GTDB lineage: Bacteria > Zixibacteria > MSB-5A5 > CAIYYT01 > CAIYYT01 > CAIYYT01. Next base: position 13,845 of record CAIVAP010000262.1, read on the forward strand.
ACTACGGCATGTTGATTGTGCTGCTGGTTCTCTGTTTGCTTTTCTCAATCCTGACCATCAACGAACAGCATCCAACCGGCGCGGCTGCCGCCAAGCAGATTGTGGCGGAAGTCACCAAGACGACGGACCGCAGTTCGGGAGTGCTGATCGTTGGACGCGACGATGACGAGGACGGTCAGTTCTCGAAAGAACTCATGACCGAGTTGACGAATCTCGCCTACACAAAGGTGCGTGTCGTTGCCGGCGATCCGTCGCTGATCAGGACAGTGCTTGAAGGACTGTCGGATTCAGCGAGTCAGTATGGATTGATTGTGACGACCGAGTCATTCGCTCCGATTGTGAGGACGATTATTACCGAACTCCCCGCATTGTCTCAGATCAGAGTTGCAACACCACCATCCTACCGCTGGCCAACGTTTTTGCTCGCAGACAACATCCGCAACGTCGCCAATCAGATTACGGTCATTGCCATCATCGCAATCGGGATGACGATGGTTATTATCACTGCCGGTATTGACTTGTCGGTCGGCAGTCTGGTAGCGCTTTCGGCGGTAATGGTCGCCTGGTTGGTCGGGCAATTCGGAGGCGAGAACGCTTCGACCTGGGCGATGATCCTTGCCGGTTTGGGAGCGATGTTGCTCTGTGGCGCGACCGGCGCATTTAGCGGACTGATGATCACACGCTTTCGAATTCCACCTTTTATCGCCACCTTGGCGATGATGCAGGTGGCGGCAGGCGTAGCTTATATCATCTCGCAGGGGAAGCCGATCTATCACATCCCCGACAGCTTTATCTGGCTCGGTCGCGGCGTCGAACCGCTGCTCAAGATTCCCTATGCAGTTATTCTAATGATCGTGCTCTACATCGCGGCGCACATTTTGATGAGTCGAACGACGACCGGAAGATATATCTATGCCGTCGGCGGAAATGCGGAGGCGGCGCGGCTCTCGGGAATACGCGTATCGTGGGTGCTATTCTTCGTCTACACATTATGCGGTGTCCTGGCGGGACTCGGCGGAATTGTGATGGCGTCACAACTCAAGAGCGGCGCGCCAACCTACGGGCTGACCTACGAACTATATGTCATCGCCGCAGTTGTCGTTGGCGGTACGAGTTTGTCCGGGGGCGAAGGACGCATCTTCGGGACGCTGATCGGCGCATTTATAATCGCAGTCATACAGAACGGTATGAACTTGACTAACGTCGAAAGTTACACACAGAAAGTAGTGTTGGGATTGGTGATTTTAGGCGCGGTGCTTCTGGATAGAATGAAGCAACGAGGATTTCGATTCCGGGGAGCCTGAAACAGATTGAAGCGCTCAATTAATAGGTGAAGATAACATTCAATTTGATGATACAAGGAGTCTGTCGTGCGTAAGGTCATTCTCGTAACAATCACGCTGCTACTTGGCAGTTGTCTGTGGGTGAGCGCGCAAACCAATCCCCAAACGGGCGGTCAGAAAAGACGGAACCTGAATGTCGTTGCGACTGCGCATCTCGACACCCAGTGGCGCTGGACGATTCAGAATACGATCAACGAGTATGTGCCTGCCACTTTTCGGAATAATTTCCGGCTGATGCAGCAGTATCCGGACTATGTCTTCAGCTTCGAGGGGGCTTTCAAGTACATGCTCCTGAAAGAATACTACCCCGACGAATATCGGAAACTGAAACCGTTCGTGGACAATGGTCAGTGGCGGGTGGCTGGTAGCTGGGTTGATCCGGTCGATGTCAACATGCCGTCGTTCGAATCGCTGGTACGACACACTCTCTACGGCAACGGATTCTTTCAGCAGGAATTCGGCAAGAAAAGTCGCGATGTCCTATTGCCTGACTGCTTCGGCTTCGGCTATGCGTTGCCATCGATCGCCGCCCATTGTGGGCTTGTAAGTTTCTCGACGCAGAAACTTACGTGGGGTTCGGCGGTCGGAGTACCGTTTGATATCGGTATCTGGGAGGGCGTCGATGGTTCCACACTCGTGTCAGCGTTGAACCCCGGTTCCTATACCACGGAGATCAGAGGCGATCTCAGTCGCGATACCGCCTGGACGCGCACGATTGACAAGCAAGGAGACAGCACGGGCTTGTACGCAGCGTATATGTACTTCGGCACGGGTGATACCGGCGGCTCGCCAGATTCACTGTCTGTCGATTGGTTGGAGAAGTCGATCAAGAGTGACGGACCGATCACAGTGAGAAGCATTGGATCGGACGATCTGGCCACTATTGCCAACGCGGACAAGGACGCGCACCTTCGTCGTTACAAGGGCGAACTGTTGATGACACGTCACGGTACCGGCTGTTACACATCTGAGGGGGCGATGAAACGCTGGAATCGCAAGAACGAACAACTTGCCGATGCAACCGAGCGAGCCTCCGTGATCGCACAAACGTTGGGTGTACTCAACTATCCCAAAGAAGACCTGAAGCAGACCTGGATAAGATTTCTCTGGCACCAATTTCACGATGATTTGACGGGGACGAGCATACCCGAAGCATATCAGTTCTCGTGGAACGATGAGATTCTCGCTCAAAATCGTTTTGCGGGACTCTTGGAGAACGCGGTCGAAGCGACCACGCCTGCACTCGACACACGCGTCAAGGGAGTCCCTCTTGTCGTGTTCAACCCGCTTGCGATTGCGCGTGAGGATATCGTCGAAGCAACAATCGTCTTCGACGGCGGAACGGCCATCGAAGCCATTCGCGTGTTTGGTGCTGACGGCAAGGAAGTGCCATCTCAGATAATCCAGAACTACGGAGACAGTCTGAAGGTTGCATTTGTAGCCAGGGTTCCCTCGGTTGGGTATGCTGTATTTGATGTGCGACCCGATAAAGCGCCATGCAACATCAACTCCGGACTCAAAGTCACGTCCGCAGAGCTTGAGAATCAGCGCTATGTTGTGAAGTTAAATGATCGGGGCGACGTCGTTTCCATTTCTGACAAGTTGGAGAAGCGTGAGTTGTTGACCGCGCCAATCAGTCTCCAATTGCTTCACGACAAGCCAAAGCAATGGCCGGCCTGGGAGATTCAATATGAAGATATCATCGCCCCGCCCGTGGCGTATGTTGGTGACAAGGCCTTCATACGAGTTATTGAAAACGGTCCGGCGCGAGTAGCGATCGAAGTCATCAGACACACCGACAAGTCAACTTTCCGGACGGTTATTCGTTTGGCGGCAGGCAGCGACCGTATCGAGTTTGACAATGATGTTGACTGGTACGAGCGGGAAATGCTGCTCAAGGCGGCGTTTCCGCTGGCGACAGCTAACGAGAATGTTACGTATGACATCGGCCTCGGCACTATCGAGCGCGGCATCAATACGCCCAAGAAATACGAAGTGCCGGCACATCAGTGGGCAGATATGACCGCCCCGACCGGCGACTATGGGATCGCCATTCTCAATGACTGCAAGTACGGCTGGGATCATCCGGACAAGGGTACATTACGCTTGTCTCTGATCCACACTCCGGGTGTGCACGAAAACTGGCAGTGGGTCGGCGACGAACGCTCACAGGACAACGGGCATCACAAATTTGTTTTTGCAGTTCAGGGGCACCGTGGCGACTGGCGAAGCGGTGACGTGATCTGGCAGGCGGCGCGACTAAACCAACCTCTGCTGGCGTTCCAGGCTCCGGTACATCGGGGTGAACTCGGAAAACAATACTCGCTTCTATCTGTCACCAGCGGCGGCCGCGAAGGCAAGTCATCATCTCCAGAGTCAACTCCGCGAGTTATGGTCAATGCAGTCAAGATGGCCGAGGGATCGAAAGACGAGGTCGTCGTGCGACTGCGCGAGTTGGAGGGTAAACTGGAAGAGAACGTGCAGGTTTTTTTCGCCAAGCCGATAATTTCCGCTCGCGAGGTGAATGGCGCCGAAGAGCCGGTAGGAGATGCTCAGGTTACGAAAGGTACTCTAATCACGTCGCTCAAGCCCTACCAGCCAAAGGCATTTGCGGTCAAGTTTGCGAAGACGATTGACAGGCCGTCATCCGCGCCGCTCTGCGCTCCACTGTCGCTCCCGTTCAACACCGACGGCATCAGCGGTGACGACAACCGTCGTGATGGCGACTTTGACGGTCGCGGCAATACTCTCTCCGGCGATCTGCTTCCCGACACACTTCTCTGGCGCGGAACCGTTTTCGTGCTGGGATCGAAGAAACCGGGAGCTGCCAACGTAGTCTCGTGCAACGGGCAATTGCTACAGTTCAAGTCCGGCTCGTACGACTACCTTGATCTACTTGTTGCCGCGGTCGGAGGACCGGCAGAGGGCATATTCGCATTCGGCAACACCAAGTCAGCCGTGTTGGTACAGGACTATGCCGATCGCCTCGGACAATGGAACAGCCGACTCGCGAACGGCGTCTTTCAAGATGATCCGAACCAGATTGCACCGACCTATATTGACCGCGCTCCCGTGGCCTGGGTAGGAACGCACAGGCATAGCAGCAAGGGTGAGAACGAAGCCTATCAGTTTACCTATCTCTATCTTGTTCGTTTGTTTGTCCCCGGCGCAACTACCGTCATTCTTCCCAATAATCCACGCATCAAGATACTGGCCGCCACCCTTGTCAAGAGCAGCTTCGACGATATCCGCGCGGCGCAACCTTTGTACGATGTCGCCAATGCCACCGTGACCAGTATCGCAGCCGCGCGCACAGCTTTCGTGGACAAGGTGATCGCGGCTATTAGCTGTCCAGTCCCGGGCGCGGAGATTCACTACACGATCGACGGCAGCGAACCGACCGAGAGTTCACCAAAGTATGAGCAACCAATCACCATCACCGAGAGTACAACTCTCAAGTCGCGCGCGCTGCTTGCCGGTTCCGATGATCACTTTGTCAGCGCGCTGAAGTTCAATCGGCTGATTTCCAAAGAACCCGTGGTGATCGCGAAAACCGCGGGCGGAATACCATGTCGCTACTATGAGGGCGAATGGAAGAAGCTACCCAATTTCGATTCGTTGAAGTCTGCGCAGGAACTTATGATGGATACCATCGGCATTCCAAGCGTAGCTCGCAAGGAAGACTACGGGTTGGTGTTTATCGGATACGTTCGGATTCCACAGGATGGTTTGTATGACTTCGCAATCAGTTCTGATGACGGCAGCGCGCTGATGGTTGCCGACTCATTGGTGATCGATAACGACGGGCTGCATGGGTCAGGTGAAGTGCCGGGATCGATTGCGCTCAAGGCGGGGCTGCATCCGATAAAGGTGCGGATGTTCCAGTCCAAAGGTGGACAGGATCTGCAAGTGTTTATCGCAGGGCCGGGAATGGAGAAGCAACTGCTGCCCAGCAGTATCCTCTGTCATCAAGTCAAAGGCGGAAGGCGATGACCGTAACGAATAACCAGGAAGGAGGGACTTGTGCCATTTTGTCCTAAGTGCCTGTACGAGTATCAACCGGGAATCGATGTCTGTCCCGACTGTAATGAGAAGCTGGTGGCAGAAATGCCGGTAGAGTCACCGGTGGATGAGATCGATGAGGATGTTGGCGATTGGGTGCCGCTGGCCCGATTAACCTCACATGAATATGCCGAGATGGTGTTGACGCGTCTGCGCGACATGCAGATTCCGTCAGTGATTATCTCGGGCGCAGGCTATTTCGGAACGGCTGGTCTGTCCGGAGAGGGGGGGGGCGCTTACACGATTGCCGTGCCGGAGGAGTATGTCGAGGAAGCCGACACACAGGGGGAGTTTTTGCTCGGCGAAATCTGGGTCAAGTCGCGGATTGAAGACGAAGAGTGATCGGATAGGCGGCCAAAGATGGGGTAACTGAGCAGTCCTTCACGAATCGAGCCAAAGACACGATCAAGAGCATACCGCTGGGCAAAGTCGCTTCCTACGGTCAGGTCGCAGCTTTAGCCGGAAGTCCAAGGAGTGCGCGGCAGGTGGTTTGGATACTGCACTCATCGTCGGACAAAGACAGACTCCCTTGGCACCGGGTGATCAACGTCAAAGGGCAAATCTCGCTCCCGCACGGCTACGGGTATGAATTGCAGAGAGCGCTGCTGGAGGAGGAAGGCGTCATCTTCGATAACAATGATACTGTTGACATGAAACGATATGGCTGGCGACCGGCGGAAGGCCGGGCCGGAAAGAGAAACGTCAAACGATAGCTTTGTGAAGCCAGACCTCGCGGCTGCCATTCACCCTAACATCAAACTGAGTCAGTTCGAAGCCCTTCACTAACGTCCTAATCTCCTTATCGGAAAAGAACCGCCAGATCATTCCCTTCCGATTGCCGGAAGTATACACGCGAGAGCCGTCGGCGAGTGACTCGAAACTGTCCGTGTCCGATTCATCGGGTCCATCGAACGCAAGAAAAGCGATTCCGTCGATCTTGAGAATGTGGTGAATGTTGGCTATGCTGAGAGCGGCATCTGCGTATGTCATGTGATCAAGGACTGAGTTGCAGACTACGGCGTCGAACGGCCCGTCGCAGACCGTCAGATACTGAGCCGCACTGACATTGACTGCAGTGTTCAGCCCCAGCTTCATTGCCCATGCTTTAAGTAGGTCGATGGCTTCCTTTGAGATGTCGACCGCCGTAACTGCGAACCCTTCCTGTGCCAACGGAATACTCCATCGTCCACAACCGCTCCCCATGTCAAGAACGGTGCAGACGTTCTGCTCGCGGACTCGCGCGATGATGGGAGCTAAGCGTTCGGCTCGCACTGGCTCAAACTGACTGCCGATTTCCCGAAAACAGCGGTCCCAGAAAGCAGTCACGTCCTCGATCGGAATTGACACAGTTCTAGTATGCCCCTCGCTCGGGTACGATGCAGATGAACTCGAAATCCCGATCAGACGAATTGCGGAACTGGTGCATCGTGTTCGGCGGCACCAGCGCAAAATCACCGGCAGCAACTTCGCGGGTTTCGCCACCGATCGTGAGCGTACCTTTCCCCTTCATGATGTAATTGACGTGCTCCCAGTCGTGCTGATGATGCGGCGTATAACCCCCCGGGCTGATGCGGAAAACCCGCAGAGTGTCCGTACTCCAACCCTGAGCCGGTCCGATAACATTGGCTTTGGCGGTCTTGGAAACGCCGTCCATCTTGACTTCCTGTAGTTCGATCTCTTCGCGCTTGACTATTGGCATATCTCTTTCCTCCGATTTTGTAACCCGGAAGTATACGTAAGAAATCGGCGTGAGGCCAAGGTGAAACTTGTCCCTTCGACACACCAACCGACCATAAGTATCGGGCGACAGCTATTAATGGGGCCGTTATCATGAAGTATTTCTTACGCCACACAAGGAGGTCATTGATGCCACAAACTCCGACAGATTCCGAACGCTTGGGCAGCAGAGTCCTGCCAGCTCGCAAGCCGCTTGCTTACCGATGCCTAGCCCTAACTGGCTCCTTCGAAACCGGCAAGGGTATTCCCGATTGTTTTTCCGGACTGTCAGGTGACTTCGACGGTCAGGGTATCAGCTTTGGCGTGCTACAGTGGAACTTCGGACAGAAATCGCTCCAGCCATTATTGCGCGAAATGTGCGACCAACATTCCGACGTCATGAAATCAGTGTTTCAGAGTCAGTATGATACGCTCATCAAGGCGCTGGATTTTTCACAAAGCGAGATCATGAAATTCGCCCGCAACATGCAGCATCCGGTCAAGCACTTCGTTTATGAGCCGTGGCACGGGATGTTTGTCGCGCTGGGTATAACCCCTGAATTTCAGGATATTGAAACGAAATATGCTCACGAAATTTTCGAAAAGGCGATCCGGCTGTGTCGCGAATATGAACTCGAGTCGGAACGCGCAGCGGCACTGATGTTCGATATCAAAGTGCAGAATGGCAGCATTGCGGGTGAAACCAAGAAATTGATCTTGGCAGATTTCGAGACGATTGCCAAATCGCTCCCGCAAGATGAACTCGAAGAGACGAGAATGCGCATTGTTGCAAAGCGGCGAGCGGACGCCGCCAAACCGAAATGGGCCGAAGACGTACGTGCCCGCAAACTCTGCTGCGCCAACGGTGGCGGCGTTGTTCACGGTATCAAATACGATCTTGAGAATCAGTTCGGTATCGGCTTGAAGCCAATGGGGTAGCCGGTTATGGGCGCCTCACGAGCAACTCTGCCTCTAAAAAAGTGAGACCCTGACCTCTGGGAGAGGACGAGGGTCTCGTGCACCGATGTAGAATGACAGGACGAATTGCTTCGTCATCTTATGTAACAATTCCGACCCTCTTTTGTTTCTGAAATATTGGCTTACTGTGGCCCTTTCTGATGAGGCTTTGGGTGACTCCGAACGTCATTTTCTGCCCACACCGGCTATAAATCAAAAGGAGCTCTTCCCTCACAAAAGAGCTCCTCAATCCCCTCCTCAACAGTACCCTTCACCGCCACTCTGTTTCCAAGAGTAACTGACTTCGAGCTTCTTACAAGCAGATGCCGTGCCAGTATGCTCAGATTTTGCACACATAGCTAAGTGACTGCTTTACAACGGAATAAACAGAAGTGGCGGCTTCTGAACTGCGAATTTTTAGTTAGGGACGCAGGATATGCTCGACAAAGCAGTCAATTCACTTTACATCAACCATCGCAAGGCAATGTCTAACAATCACATACGAGAGCGCAGCTTCTGCGCTACTTAGGCTGTGAAAATAAGCAGAGACGCCCTATTGTAGCGTGGCATTCGAGCGAGTTTGAATCTACGCTTTCTTCTTGGGGACGTGCACAGACATACCATGGACGTCGTGAGCTGCTTCCATGATCGCCTCGGACAGCACCGGATGGGCGTGAATCATGTTGCCAAGCGCTGCAGCCGTCATCCCCTGCCGGATTGCCAGGGCTGCCTCATGCACGAGATCGGTGGCGTGTGCGCCGATTATATGCGCACCGAGAATCTTGTCAGTTTTCTTGTCGGCGATAATCTTGACCCCCCCCAGAATGTCCCCCTCGGCTTTGGATTTCCCCAACGTTCGGAAAGCATAGTTGCCAACACGCAATTCATGCCCCAACTCTTCCGCTTCTTGCTGCGTCAGACCGACCGAACCAACTTCAGGATCGGTGAAGATCGCATTTGGCACACCGCTATAATCGGCCTTGGTGACCCTGCCAAGCGCATTGGCAACGGCGACCGTCCCTTCGTACGATGCGGTATATGCCAGCAGATACTTGCCGGCGCAGTCGCCGATAGCATAGACACCCGGCACGGTTGTTTCCATCCTGTCATTAACCTGAATCGATCCGTTTTTGTTCAGTTCGCAACCGACGGCTTCGAGATTGATGTCTTCCGTATTGAACGACCGACCGACCGACACCAGCACCTTCTCGGAAGTCACGGTCTTGCCCGATTCGAGGTTACACGTTGCTCCGCCGGTGCCGTCACTGACCGAGGCCACCTTCTCCCCGAGAAACAACTCTGCGCCCCGTTTTTTCATCTCGCGCTCCATCGTCTTGGACGTATCGATGTCCTCCATCGGCAGCAAATGCGGCAGCATTTCCACGATAGTGACCTTGGCGCCAAACTCCGACAGCAGACAGGCAAACTCGCACCCGATCACACCGCCGCCGATTATCGTAATTGATTGCGGGATCGACTTGGGATTGATCATTTCGTCCGATGATATAATCGTGCTGCCGTTGAAGGGAAACGCCTTCATAATCATCGGGCGCGAGCCTGTCGCAATGATGATCTTATCAGCTTCGATCTGCACTACTCCACCATCAGCCTTCTCGACCGAAATGTGACTCGCATCATCAAACGTTCCGAAACCGTTGTACAGCGTTACGCCATACGATTTGAACAGCATGCCTATGCCGCCGACCAGTTCGCCGACGATCTTGTTCTTGCGGTTGACCATCGCCTCAATATCAATCGACACGGGCCCTGTCAGACGGATGCCAAATTCGCCTGCGTCTTTGATCTTCTTGTATAGATGCGCGGTCGCGATAAAAGTCTTGGTCGGAATACAACCCCAGTTGAGGCAGATTCCGCCCAGTTTGTCTTCCTCGATACAACAAACCTTGGCGCCCAGTTGCGCCGCTCTGATTGCCCCCACATACCCACCCGGTCCCCCACCGAGAATCGCTATATCAAACTTGTCTGGCATGATCCATTTCCTCTATGCAAACGCCCATTTCCATGTATACGAACGAACCGACAAGTTATGTGAGCGGGTAGAAAAGTAAAGGGGATTCGGGGACTCTGTAGCCCACCCAAAGCGAAGCGTCGGGTGGGTCATTCATTCTGTGGCTGCAACGCTAATCTCGAATAATCCTGTGCGTCAAAGATCCGCACTCTGTACCCCCACCCAAAGCGAAGTGTCGGGTGGGTTATTAATCCTGTGTCTGCAACGCTAATCTCGAATAATCCTGTGCGTCAAAGATCCGTGCCTTCATCCGACTCCCCCATCTCGACTATGTCTTTGAACTTCGAATCAAAATGCGACGCAAACCATCTATCGATAATTCCCTTTTTGAATCTCCATTCTTTCCCCAACTTAGCCGCCGGTATTTTCTTCTGTTGCGCCCAAGCATAGATCGTCTGCGGCGTGACCTTCAAATACGCTGCTACTTCTTCGAGTGTCATGATGTCACTTTCCACCGGCACTGTCCTTGAATATGTCCTGCGCCGTATTGTCCGCGGGAGGTATACTCATCTGCCGCGTCGGATGGTTCTGGGGCTCAGGTTTAGCTGGGCTGATCAATTGATCGACGGCGTAGATCACGGCGGTATAGAAATTCCCCTCCTTGTGCGTAAACATCTCAAACGGCTTCCCATGCTCTCCCAAGAACGGCCGGAAATTCCACGCCAACTGAATCCCGACGAACGCCAGGATGATCACCCAGAAGCGGAAGACGACGACTCCCGTCCTCGGATAGACATCCTTTTTCTCGCACGAAAATTCCAGCGCCCGTACGATCGTGCTCATGCCGAAAATCCCGGCAAACACCAGTATCGCCACGTGCAACAGATGCAAAAAGTAGTAGTTGCCTCCGGTTAGCAGAAAGATCACGACAATCGGTATGAAGGAAAGCATGATTGCCGCCATCAGCACAAACCCCGACAGCAGTATCGAAACCATCTGATGCAGCTTGAGCCTTGATCCGAGGATATACTGGACTATGAAGAATGCCGGGAAGCAGATCACCAGCGCAAGCGTGAAAAGTACGGCCAACTTCACCCCCGAGACAACGGCCTGCAGCAAACCGCTGTACGCCCCCATCACGAGGCCGTACAAAAACAGAAACGATCCCAGCAGGAGTATCTGATCGAATATCCTCAATCCGGCCCCCTCAGTCTCCATCATCTTTTCATAGAAAAGCTCGGAGTTCGAGAACGACGGAAAATTCTGAAACGAGAACAACTTGCCAACTGCCATGATTCCTCCAATTCAAGACTATCTCACCACCAATTTACACAAACCCGAATCGTTTTGCAAGTGTTTTTATCGGTTTGCTACTGTTTATTATATTATTCTATTGATTAGTATCCCACCCAGCGGGTGGGTTTAGGCTTCTTCTGCCAGGTCTATCTCAAGCAGAACGGTCGCCCCGTCGGCTTTCTATTGATGGAGACAGCAGGCATAATCAAGCATCCCACCAGCTTGGGAGGAGTACTGGTGTACTTTCTAAGAAACTGATTGATCACGATTTCCCTTCTCTCTTTCAAGAATTGGCATATATTGCAGCGCAAGGGTCATAAGATGTTAAACCAATCCGCTGTAGTTTTTTGTGATGAATATGGACTTCGTGTAGACATAACCAGAGGAAATAAATATACAAGCGCCGGGGCAGAGTACCCTTCATGAAGAGACCAAGAAGATAGGGAGTCAATTATGCCGAAAAAGCAAGAAACGGTAGATTTCAGCAATTCGTTACGACTGTCTTCCGACAATACCCTCCGCGCAAATTCAAGCAACGCAATCATGGTTAGTAAGGAGAAGTTCAACCGGATCATGCAGCTCTCCGAGAAGTACGACCTGGAGCAAGAGGTCAGTCGCCTGAATTACGAGATTGAAAGGCAGAAGAGAGGACAGCAACAGCTAGCTGCGGCGACGTGGGCACAGTCTCAAGTTCAACAACAGTTTGCGGTTCCCAACTCTATTCCGGGATTTATTGACGCGCGAGGTTCAGCGTGGGGATCTGCCGCCCATAGAGCAATGGGATCCGCATATCTAATCGCACAACAGACTCGTTATATGATGTCGTCAGTCTCAGGATATAATCCGTCGATCATCGGTCAAACCGCAATGCGTTTGTTCCCATATTGAAAGGAGAAAGGCCAGTGACTGACCAACCAGTCGTCGTGTTCTGTGATCTATGCGGCGCCGGAATCAACATCGTTAAAGGTGATCGCATTTTCAGGTGTCCGAAGTGCAAGCAACAGCGTTGCTCTACATGTAACAATTCAGCCTCACAGCAGGTTAGGACTCTTCTGAACAACACTTATGGCAAAGGAAGTGAGGCAGATCGAAAATGGAAGGACTGGGCGGAAAACGAACAGTCTTGTCCAAGCTGCGTTTCAAAAAAGGAAATGAGTGTTTCCTGCCGCACTTGTGGGGGAAGTGGTGGATGGAAATGCGACAAATGCAAAGGCGAGGGTAAGGCTCGCCCCGATGCATGGATTGATGGTTTCAAGAAGTCTGATTGCAAGAAGTGTGCCGGCACCGGCAAGGTCAAATGCCACGAGTGCGGTGGAACGGGGAAACAGAAGGGAATGCGATAGAATCTGTTATGCGAGTTCAGTAAGTCGGAACCACAGGGGTTCGTACCTACCAAATCTAATAAGGCGATACCGAGATACCCTATCCCTTCAACTTCACAATCGTCACGCCCCAACTCCCTTCGTTCCATTCGCCGAGTTGGAAAGATTCGACCATCTTGTTCTTGGAGAGATATTCGCGTACCATCCGCTTTAGAGCGCCGGTGCCTTTGCCATGGACAATGCGGACACTGGGGACGTTCGAGAGCGAAACCTCGTCGAAGTATTTGTCAAGCGCGTCGCGCGCTTCTTCGATGGTCATTCCCCGCAGCGAGATTTCGACCGGGGTATCGTCTTTGTAGGGCTGGTAACTGACCCCCTCCGGCAGGAACGATTTCTTCTTTTCGCCGACTGCCTTTCGCAGATCGACAATGTTCATGGTGTAGAGAACTTTGCCGATGCGTACGCGGGCGCGCTTGCCGTCGGCGAATTTCTCCATGTACTCGCCATCGGTTTGCAGACGATCAATCCAGACCTTGTCGCCAACGTCGGGGATATCCCCCTTTTCCGGTGGCGGCGTGAGTGCAGCCGTGCGGACTGACAATTCACGACGCAGGTCGTCGAGCGATTTGCGGCTCTGCTTGATTGTGTCCTTCGATGTCTTGTCACTTTGCAGCTCACTAACCAGAGCTTCAAGTTTCAGCCGTGTTTCTTCAACCAGCTTCGTGGCCTCGGCCGATCCATCTTTCAGAAGCTGCTTCTCTCGCGCTTGCACTTTTTCAGCGTGTTCTTTGTGCTGCCGCTCCAACTCGGTTGCGTGCGCGAGCTTCTCTTTCAATTCACGGCGTTCGGACTCGGTGGACATCAGTTCGCTTTCCAAACGAGCAATCAAATCGGACAGCGACCGTTCCTGCGTGCCGACTAACTCCCCGGCGCGCGTCAGCACTTCTTTGGGCATTCCAAGTCGCGCCGCCATCTCCAGCGCATAGCTTGATCCCGGCAAACCGGTGCGCAATCGGTAGGTTGGCTGGAGAGTTTGGCGGTTGAACTCCATCGAGGCGTTTTCCACCTTCTTGTTGGTCTCGGCGATCGCTTTCAGAGCGGAATAGTGCGTAGTGACAATACACCTGGCGTTCGTCCGTGACACGTACTCAATAACGGCTTCCGCCAGCGCGGCGCCCTCTTTGGGATCGGTGCCGACGCCGATTTCGTCGAAAAGCACAAGACTGCGTTCATCACACGCGGCAATAGCCGCCGTAATTCGCGAGATATGCGATGAAAACGTGGAAAGCGACAACTCGATAGACTGCTCATCGCCGATGTCGGCAAAGACTTGATCAAACACCCCCAGTTCCGATTTGGCGTCAGCGCTGATCAGCAGTCCCGCCTGTGCCATCAGCACCAGCAGGCCGACCGTCTTCAGGGCCACTGTCTTGCCGCCGGTGTTGGGGCCGGTCACGATAATGATGTTGCGGTCAATCCCAAGTTCAAGCGAAAGCGAAACAACATCCTGCTTCCGTTTCGCCGAAAGCAACAGCAGCGGGTGATACGCCGCCTGCAGACTCACGACCGGCTCCCGCCTGAGTACAGGCATGACGCCGTCGGTGCGAACGGCAAATGCCCCCTTGGCGTGTAAAAAGTCAAGTCGTCCGTAGAGTTCCCAGTTGCGCTCGATCTCCGTTGAATGGGTTCTGGCAAGGTCACTTAGTTCAAGCAATATCCGTTCGATCTCATGCACTTCTTCCATGTTCAGTTGCTTGAGCTTGTTGTTCAGTTCGATCGCTTCGGTCGGTTCGACGTACAAGGTTGCGCCCGACTTGGAGCGATCGTGCACGACCGATTCTCTCGGATTGTACTCACTGTCAGGAATGGGAATGACATACCGACCATCGCGCATCGTGACTACGTCATCCAGTCGATCGGCGCGATGGGCTTTGCCACCGATGATGCGTTGCAGCCGATCAAGTATGACCGCGCGCGCATGCACTTTGTCATTGCGAATTTTCCGCAGCCGAGGCGAGGCGGAATCTTTGATCTCGCCGGTACGGTCGATTGCCTGATCGATGCGCAGGATCAGATCGTGCAACGGTTCCAACTGTCCGAGGTAGTTGATGACGCGCGGGTACTTGGTTTCCTTATTCCGGCGGTACTGATGCAGTGCCACGATTATCTTCTGAAAGTCTGCCACTCGTTTGAGCTGCTCGGGATCGAGAATCGAACCTACCACTTTGATCTTGCCGACCAGCGCTTCGATTTTCTCGACCTGCTCGAGCGGAATCGCTTCTTCGAACTCAATGATCTCCCGCATCTCCAGCGTCTCCTGCAAAGCGGTTTCGATCATTAACGGGTCGCTGGAAGGGAGCATTCGCTCGACATGTCTCTTGCCACCATCGCAGAAGCAGAGTTTGGCGACTTCCTCCTTGATGCGGGTGAACTCGAGCGAATCGAGGGTATGGCGGGCAAATTGATGCATCGCGAATATAATAGCGATTCTGCCCGAGGTCGCAAACGAAATGTCCGGGGTTGCGTTCAAAGAGCAATTGAGCTTGACAATGGTTTGGGTGGACGTTACCATTTTTGTAGGATTCAGGGAATGAGTCCACAGAGGCGAAAGTTCGGGACACCTTACCGTAATGAAACACGGGCTATCCTGCTCTGACAGATTCTCTATTGGTGTTCACATTGCGGCTAACCACCGTCTGAAGATTTGTACCGGAAGGTCGATAAACTAAACTAATGGCGCTAAAGGGAATTATGAAAGCTTTAACACTGATCCCAACACTACTGCTTGTGTGCGCGATTCTGCTTGTCTCGTGTTCGGGCTACCAGCCGGAGGCAAAACGCTATCAGGTGGAGAAGGCGTTTCTCGACGCCGATAAGGCAGTGACCAATTATGGTGTCAAGCCGGAGTTGCGCTCGACACAGGATTACCTGAATCTGGTGAGCGGCTACCAGAAGGTCTATTCGTTGTTTGAAACCCTCTTCCCCAATCTGGAAAGCAAAACATCATTGTCGACCACAGAAAGGGAAGCGGCATTCCTGGCCGGTAAGGCCTTGGTCGTGGCTGCAAATCTGCTGGTGACTGGCGGCCAGCCGGACTCAGCTGTGGTTATACTCAATCAGGTCATCGCAACCAAATACTTTTCGCCACAACATCAGAGCGAGGCATTGCTGCTGCTTGGTCGTACCGCTGAGCGGCAGGGCAACTGGATTGATGCCGAGGCGGCTTATGCCAAGCTGCTTGAACTATTCTACCCACCGGTGGTTGACAAGATTTTTCCGGCGATGGATGTGATGACGCTTCCAAAAGCTATTGTCGAACATTACCAATCTATCGGTGATACGGCGACAGCTTTGCAGAAGGCCGACTGGGCGATCAGCTATTACCAGAAAATCGTGAGCAGTTACCCACACAATCCACTGACTATGGCGGCAACCCGGCTGCTAGCGGAAGCCTACAACTTCAAGGGAGACTTCCAGAGATCGGTCAGTCTCCTGGAAACAGTCAAGGATTCTACCGGCAACATTGTTGATGCCGCCAAGGGAATGATTGCCGACCTGTATTTGGGTCGGCTCGACCGCAAAAATGAAGCAGTTCAGATGTATCAGGATCTTGTCAGCAAGGCAGGCGATTCGAGTGTGATTGCATCTTCGCTGATGAAACTGGCTACGATCGAGTTTGCGAACAAGCGCTACGACTCTGGACGAGAGTACCTGCACAAGCTGACTAATGCTTTCCCGCGATCAACACTCCTGCAAATAGGAGCACAGCAGATGCTGGCTCAGAGCTTCGAAGATCAGGGCGAGTATGATCGAGCCAAACAAGAATACCTCAATTTAATCAATGCCTATCCCAACACGCAGCAGTCCCTCGAATCTATGATGTACCTCCCCGATTTTTTCAAGAAAATCGGACAGCCTGTTTTGGCGGAACAGTGGGTGATCAAAACGGAGGAAAAACTTAAGAACTTGGCCAAGAACAGCGGGGATAAACGCCTGATATTGATGGCCTTTTCCTATTTGGCGTCATTCTATTCGCATAACAAGATGTATGATCTGGCGATTACGCAGTATCTTGAATTGCGGGCGCAGTTTCCGAAATCGGCGCAAGCGGCCGACGCACTCCTAAGGGTCGGAATGATTTACCAGTTCTCCAAGAAGGACAAAGTGCGGGCGCTTGAGGCGTACAAGGAATTCGTGAAACAATACCCCACCTCGGTTGTAAGAAGAACGATTGAACAAGAGATTAGGAAATTAGAGCAAGGATAACTTAGCTACAGGGAGGAAATGAATGAAAAAGCAACACTTTCTCATCTTCGCTTCGGTTCTCATTGTCCTGTTTACGGTTACGCTACTGGCTCAAAACAAGCCGAAGGACCCGTACGGGAAGGCAGACAAGGCGGAAGTCATTGTGCGTCAAGTGAAACCCAATCACTTTGTCTTTGAGTTGGGTTGGGACAATGACGAGAAACTGGCTGCAATGACTTTCCCGTTGATTGTCAAAGGGAAAAGCTTCAAGATGCATTATGATTCAGTGAGTTGGAAAGGTCGCGCTGAATACTTCGCTGTCAAGTCGGTGCATCCAGTTGACTCATTGCAGCAGGTTCTGGTCGGTCTTCTGGCAGATATCAACGGCAGCACCCCTCCCTTGGGCGAAGGGAAAGGCACTCTTGCCAAGCTCTATTTCACGGCCGAATCGGGAACTAAGAGGGCTATTGATGTCTGCGAGATCATGGTTGATACGACAACTATCGAACCTTCCAACACACTCTATGGCGTCATTCCTGACGGCACGGGCGCTGTCCACCCAGCATACAGTGTTGTGAGAATGTTAGCTACCGGGCAGCCTGCACCATGTAAGTAGTTGCCTGATAATAGCTAATGCAAGAAAAAGGTCTCTGTAGCCAGAGACCTTTTTTTGTTAGCGATTTCGACAGCGACGAAAATTGTTAGTTCGTTGAATATCAATCACTTACAACGTGAGACCCAAAGATAGTCAAGAAGTATGTCGAAAAACTGAACAACCAGAACGCGGTTGCGGCCTGTCGAAAACAGTAGAAACGAATGACCTCGACAATCTATTGATTGACAATCACTTAGCTTTCAGAAAAACCGCCTCAATATGGCACGGCGTTTGCTTAAGGAAGAAGTGATGAATAGCACTAACCTTTTGGAGGAAATAATGAAGAAGGTTTTATTTACACTTCTGCTGACAGTGGCCTTGGCGCTCCTGGTTACCCCTGTGTATGGTGTGACATGGACGTACTACAGTTTCAATAGCGCAAGCTCATGGTCCGACTTTGCCGATGGCAATAACAACACTTCGCCAGTGTTCTATCCGAATGGTATCGGCTTCCTGCCCTCCCCGGGTCTTGGCGGTGAAGGTGGCGAGAAGTACGACCTCGAAGGACTGAACTTCGCGTACGACAACGCTTATCTTTACGTCTCCGTAACGGCATCGTTTGGCACCGGTGTCTGGTCGAATACCTCTCAACGCACCTTCGCTGAAGGCGACCTGTTCTTCGGTTTCGACGGTAACAAGTACGATTATGCTGTTGACGTTTCTAAATCAGAACTTTACGCTGTTGGGGATTCAAGCAACTGGAACTTTATCCCACCATATCCACCGGTTCCCGGCGGATACGGCAACGACTTGATCATCAAGAACGCTATTGGCGCCTACAACATCAACACCGGTTCCAGCTTCCTGGGCGCCATTGACGACACCTCCCAAATGTACGCCGGCCTTGAGTCGGGTTATCTGCTCCCGGGCAATGGCGACACCTACATTAAGGAGTACCGGATTTCCCGTTCGTTGCTGGGCACTGACCTGATGTCCCATTCGACGATCACCTTCCACACGACGATGGAATGTGGCAACGATTTGCTTGAGGAGTGCAGGCCTATCGTTCCTGAACCGGGCTCGATGATTCTTCTGGGCATGGGTCTGCTGGGTCTCGGCGCGTCGTTGCGTCGTCGCAAATAAGACCGTTCAGAACGACTTGGAAAACAAGAAATGGACCGCATCCGTACAAACGGATGCGGTCTATGTTTTTTGGGTCTCATGTGCGTTGAGTCAACTCTCGGACGGATTCCGCGCCATCGCCGTTGGTGTTGCCACAAATGAGATCTGGTCGGTATTTCCATCCGGTTTTATGGCGCCATTTGCTCGCCAGCCACTCTTTGGGAGGGGACAACGCGGCCGGTTCCATGACGGAACGAAGCTATGCTATGTGATGCGATGGATGTCGCGGACCTGGACTCACCAGTTTGAGCGACCAGATTAGAAAGGGAAAGACTATTGCGAATAGAAAAAGGGTACGGCAAGCCGTCAGGGGTGGTGCCCCCACTCAACCCTGCAATGCATGCACGACGTCAATCGGCGTGTGATTCGCCGACTTCAACGCCACACGCGGCAACGTAACGATAAATGTCGTTCCCTTGCCTTCTGCCGTTTCAAAGGTCACCGTACCCCCATGTGCCTTGACTATTTGCTGTACGATTGCCAGCCCTAAACCGGTACCTTTAATTCCACCCTCGCTGACGAAGGGTTCGAAGATCCGGTTGCGTACCATCTCAGGTATACCTTGCCCGTTGTCTGCCACCTCAAAACGAATGACTTCGCGGTTCATCATCAGTCGGACGTTAATCTCGCCCCCGTGCGGCATGGCATCTCGGGCGTTATTCATCAGATTAATGAGCACGCGCCAGATTTTCTCCGCGTCAAGAATCACCGACGGCGACACGCCCCCGTTGAGCATGTACGAGAAGTTCACGATGACACTGGTGCCCGAAAGAGTGGCTCTGAACGAATTGACGGTGTCATCGCAAAAGTGAATGAGATCAATCATGCTGGCGCTGATTCTGATCTCGCCCTTGGCAAATTCGAGTACTTGCTGCGTTAGAGAAACCATCCTCAGCACCTGTTCGTTGATAGCACGACAGTG
>CAIVAP010000263.1 GCA_903903945.1 uncultured bacterium
CGTGCATGATTCGGTGTGGACCCAGATCAAGAATACTACCGGTTACACTGGATACGGCACGGGACCAAGCGATACGTGCCGGGACTTGAACTCGATGCTCGTGATCAGCAAGTCCGAGACGATCAAGCCGAAGACTAAGGCTGGCGAATTCACGTTCTACGTGATTTTTGCCGGTCAGCCGAAAGTTGGTGGCAGTCTTGAGGGTCTGAGGCAGACGATTTGCTATGGCAAGGCGTTCATCAAGAACTACCTCAGCCCAAGCATGGCTCCTTGTGTTAGTACCTGCACCGCTTGCGGTGATGCCGACAGCAGTGGCAGCATCGGTATTTCTGACGCGGTGTTCTTGATTGCGTACCTCTACTCGGACGGCGTCGCTCCGGCTGACTGCAACTATCCAAACGGCATGGGAGACGCCAATGGTGATGGCAGAGTCTCTGTCGCGGACGCGGCATTTCTGATACGTTATATCTTCTCCGGTGGCCCAGCTCCGCACTGCGCGGAGGGATCTTCGGAGCCGGGTCAAGATACGGGCGTCCGGGACACGATTGCAATTATGTGCCCGACTATTGTTCCCTCGGATCACTTGGTGGCAGGAAATTCGTTCCGGGTAGAGGTCTATTTGTATAACGACGATGTAATTACCGGTCTTAGCGCCGGCTTTGGTTACAACTCCGATCTGATTGAGATTACGTCAGCAGACTTTAGCGGATCAATCATTCCGGTTGGGGCATACCGCAACTGGAAGTCTGATCCAGCGAACAAGCGCTTTTTGATTGGGCATTGCGGCATTGCCGGTTTGAGTACGTATATTCCCGCTGGCACGCATCGCGGTCTTTTATGTGCTCTGAACGTGAGAATGCTGCCATCTATCAGGGCTGGTGTTGTCGATATCGACACAGCATTCGTTCCCCCTTCGGGATTTTTCGAACTATTCCCAGATTATGGATCGAACTCATTTGTTCCCGAATATGCTGATTGCGGAGTCAGCGACATCCGGCTGGGCTTTGTCTGTGGCGACGCCAATGGCAGTGGTACCGTAAACATCTCGGATGCGGTGTATCTGATCGCTTATATCTTTTCAGGTGGCCCGGCGCCATCGCCATTGCTCGCCGGTGACGCCAACTGCATCGGGTCGGTCAACATCTCCGATGCGGTGTACCTGATTGCTTACATCTTCTCAGGCGGCCCGGCGCCATGCGCGGGGTGCAAATAGCAAATCAACTTGCGTTTTCTGACCCCTCTCCTTTATAGGGAGAGGGGTTGCCATTCAGTTTCTATATTGTTTCTCCTCGTTCAAACCGTATTTTCTAATGAGCGCGCTGTATGGCCGGAAAGGGTGTATAATTTCTATATGACTGCCTGTCTGAAGATGCTTTTGCTTAGCTTTGTGATGCTGGGCTTGAGTGGCTGTGGGGAGCAGCCCGATAACAACAAGCCTGTCGTCAAAAATGCGGTCAGCGATCCCGATCAGGTGATGACCAATTCGGAGATTTACCTGACGAACAATGGCTGGCGGGCAGCGATTATTAAATCCAATCTGCTTAAAGCCTACACCCGCATTGATACTACCCTCATATATGGTGTTGAGGTCCGCTTCTTCGACTCCGCCGGTGTGCAGACCTCGACTTTGACGGCTGACTCGGGGAGAGTCAGCCAGCGTACCAACATCATGTCGGTGACCGGTCATGTCAAGGCCAACACCAAGGACAACAGAAAGTTAGTTTCTGATTCGCTGCGTTGGGATGCCAAGAACGACAAGGTTGTGACTGAAGGTCATGTTGAAGTCTATCGCGAGAATGGCTGGCTTTCTGGCGAAGGCCTGGAGACCGATCAGAGACTCAGTAAGGTGTTGATAAAGCGTAACTTAAAGGGAAGCTTCAATGAACCGAATCAGTAGGCGAGCAATAGATGGCGCTATGAGCAGGCCGATCTTCCAGTTACGATCCTCCCGAGAAAGGTTGCTGAATTATGGAGCAATACAGGGAGTCGTGCGTCTGGCAATGATCTGGTTGATGCTTCTGGTTTCTACAGGACAGATGGTGGCCGCCGAGGAGCTTAGTCCTGACAAATTCCTAAAGATGGTGCAGACTGAACTGGAAAGGACACAAGTCAAAACTGATTCAGTCGGGACTGCTCTGAAGGTGATGGTATTTGGAGATCCTACACGGGACTTCATGTTAGCGCCGGTAATCCGCAATGGTAAAGTCGTTGCGGTGTATAAGGATGATCCCAAACGAAGTGGCGTGACTCCGCTTGCCGGTGCAGCAGTCTTGAAATCGGCCAGGCTTGACCTATTCTCGCAAATCGGCGCTCGGCAGGTTCTCCAGAATCGGGGGTATACTTCTGGCAGCCCAATCGCGGTGTCGGTGGGACCGTGTTCTCTCTTCGGAGTACTGGAGACAGGCTGGTATCTGCCTGTAGGGGAATCGTTTGTCTTGCTGTCCCTTGAGGGTCGAATAGCCACCGAGTCGGATGTTACTCATTTCTGGCCGGGTAAGCTGGCGACATTCAGGCAAATTAGGGAGCGGTTGCTGCCAAGAGAGTAAACAAGAGGGTCGCCAAGAGCCGGGCTCTCCGGGAAAAAGAGTCAATGTAGGCGTCAAAAACAGTGTATATTCAGTAGGAATGAGAAAATTACACTCTGATCGACTGGTCAAATACTATCGCAAACGCAAAGTCGTTGATGAGATATCCATTGAGGTTAACCAGGGCGAGGTAGTAGGTTTACTCGGACCAAATGGCGCCGGAAAGACTACGACATTCTATATGGTCATTGGTTTTATTCGTCCCCAGTCGGGCAAAGTGATGTTGGATGATCGCGAGATCGGCGGGCTTCCGATGTACAGGCGAGCGCGGCTCGGTATCGGATACTTAGCCCAAGAACCATCGATATTTCGGAAACTGACTGTTTGGCAAAATGTGATGGCGGTCGCGGAGACAATGTCACTGTCGCGCCGGAAGCGAACCGAGCGCGTGAAGATGATTTTGGAAGACCTGAACGTCATGTCACTGGCAAAATCGCGCGGCTATCAGCTTTCCGGGGGTGAAAGACGGCGCGTAGAGATTGCGCGGGCTTTGGTGCTGAATCCGAGCTTTATGTTACTGGATGAACCATTCTCGGGGATTGACCCGATTGCGGTAGAGGATATTCAGCGGATCATCGGCTCTCTGAAGGAAAAGGGACTCGGGATCTTGATCACCGATCACAATGTTCGCGAGACGCTTGCGACAATCGACCGGGCGTACATAATGTGCGACGGGCGCATATTGAAGGCTGGGAGCGCCGAATTCCTGGCTTCCGATCCCGAAGCGCGGAAGATTTATCTGGGAGAAAAGTTCCGGTTAAACTGATTGCAATAGTAGCCGATAATATAATTGGCGGGATGATTGTTCTCGTTAACCTATTATTGGACAAAAAGATAGTATGCGACTTGACCTGACCCTGAGAATGACGCAAAAGCTGGCGCCGCAGCTAATTCAATCTTTGAAGATGCTGCAAATGCCGGTTCAAAAATTGGAGCAGGTCTTACGACATGAGCTTGCCGTCAACCCGCTTCTGGAAGAAATCGAGACCGAAGAGCCCGAACAAGAGTCTCCCCAGGAAACCGAGTTGGTATCTGAGCCGGATAGCCGCAAAGAAGAAGAGACTGTGGATTGGGAAGATTACCTCCGCGACGATGGCGAGTATGATGTCAGGGAATACAAGAGCGAGAGCAAAGAGCTTCCGGAGTTTGGTGTTGCCAGCGAGAAGTCGCTGTACGAGTATCTTCTTGAACAGCTTAGCTACTTGAAACTCACAGGTGAAGACATCGAAATTGCGGAGTTCATTATCGGCAACATTGACGAATCGGGTCTTCTGTCTTGCTCGGTCGAGGAACTGGCCGAGACGCTGAAAGTCACGCCGGAACGTGTCGAACGCATTCTGATGAAGATTCAGCGTTTTGATCCGCCGGGTGTGGCCGCCCGTGATCTGAAAGAATCCCTGATGTTGCAGTTGCGCGAACGCGGAATTGACAACAATCTTGCCTATCGGATCGTAGATGAACAACTGGAGACGCTTGATCGCAAGAGCCATCTTCAGATCGCGAAAACGCTTGGCGTGACCGTGGAGCGGGTACAAGAAGCGATGGACATTATCAAGACGCTGTCACCGCATCCGGCGTATGGACGATTTGCGAGAGCCGCAGCGGCGGTGATACCCGATCTGATCATTGAAAAGAACGGGGAAGAATACGTCATCTCACACAATGATCGCAATGTCCCGCAGTTGCGCGTCAATGCCGGCTACAAGGAACTGCTCAAACGTGGCAACACTACGCCCAAAGAGACCAAGCAGTATGTACGCGAAAAGCTGGAGCAAGCGCGCTGGCTGCTGAATGCGATCAACCAGAGACGCAACACGATGATTCGTGTTATGCAGGCGGTCGTGCACAAACAGATCGAATGGTTTGAAAAAGGCGTTGAACATCTGCGGCCCCTGACAATGGAGAAAATCGCCGACATCGTGGAGATGAACGTCGCGACGATTTCGCGGGTTTCGAGTGACAAGTATGTGCAGACGCCACATGGCGTTTTTGAGATAAAGTACTTCTTCAATTCCGGTGTCAACACCGAGCATGGCGAACAACTCGCCAAGCGGACGGTCAAGCAGGAGATTGAGAAGATAATCGCCTCCGAGGATCCGGGCAAGCCGTTGTCGGATCAAGAGATCTTCAAACTGCTGAAGCAGCAGGAGATTAGTATTGCGCGCCGGACAGTGACGAAGTACCGTGAAGAGTTGAGGATATTGCCCGCCCGGTTCCGCCGGCGGACTACGACATAGGGCTGGAACAGCCTTTACCTCTTTTGCCATTGGATGGTGAGGAATGTGTGTTCCTCATGAAGCGCAAATGAGTTGTTGGATCAAACATCAGGTAAGCTATACCTTCCTCAATCCCAAAGCCAACGGGGGCGAAAACCGTGGAGTGGATGGAGCTTCTGTGGGCGTAGGCAAACCGATTTGAAAGGAGTCGTTATGAAGATCAAAGTAACCGGCCGTCGGATCGAACTTTCCGAAGACATGAAGGGTCGAGCGACTACGGAGATTGAGAAACTGGGCAGGTTCTTCGACAATATCATCTCGGCGAGTCTGGTGCTGACGCAGGATAAGCACCGTTTTGACGGCGAACTGACGATGAACGTATCCCGCTCCAATTTGGTGGCGAAGGCCTCTACTGAAGATATGTTGGCAACGATCGAAGAGGTGACCGACAAGATGGCATCGCAACTCAAAAAGCACAAAGAGAAGATCAAGGATCGCAAACAAAAAGTCGTTGCCGCTAAGAAGGCGAAGGTTGAACTGACGACCGCCGTCGATGAAGTGGAACTCTGAGAATCGGATTTGACCATGCCGTCGCTGACCGTTGACAAGCTATACAAAGAACGCCGTGAGCTTTTGGATCTGACGCTGCTGGCGGGCGCCGACGGTATGTCGCGTCCGATCCAGACCAACGAAATCTTCCGCCCCGGTTTAGCGCTTACCGGCTACACCGAACGCTTTGCCCATAGGAGGGTGCAGGTACTTGGTGAAACGGAGATGAGTTATCTTCAGTCGCTTACCAGCGAACAACGGATCGCCACACTCAACAGAATAATGGCATTCGAGATGCCGATGATGATTGCCAGCAAGGGGCTCGTGCCGCCGCGTGAGTTATTGGATATCTGCAACAAAGCTAAACTGCCGCTGCTTTCGACGCGCTTCTCGACCACGGAATTAATCAATCGCATGTCGCTGTTTCTCGACAATTTCTTTGCGCCGTCAATTACTAAACACGGCACGCTGGTTGACGTCTACGGTGTCGGATTGCTCTACACCGGCAAGTCGGGTATCGGTAAGTCGGAGTGCGCGCTTGATCTGGTTGAACGCGGTCATCGGTTGGTGGCGGACGACATGGTCAAACTGACGAAAAGGTCGCAGACGACGATACTCGGCGCTTCCAATGAGTTGCTCGGACA
>CAIVAP010000264.1 GCA_903903945.1 uncultured bacterium
AATTCGTCTCACCGGAATCATTCACATTTTGGGAATCAGTGTTGCTCGTGTCGATGCTGGTGATCGGCGGCATGGGGAATGTCTGGGGCATCCTGCTTGGTGTAGTGCTGTTGGTCGCAATACCGGAAGTGCTCCGTTCCACTCTTGGCACGGCGTTCGTCGACTATCGCATGATCGCTTTCGGCTTGCTGATGGTTGTAATCATCATATTCCGTCCGCAGGGACTGCTCCCGTCACGACGCCGCGCTCTTGAACTGAAAACCGCCGGCGAGGAGTCATAGGATGCTGCTTGAAGTCAAGACCGTTACCAAGAATTTCGGCGGACTCAAAGCACTCTCCGCATTCGACATTCACACCGGCAACGACGAAATCGTCGGCTTGATCGGACCCAATGGCGCCGGGAAGTCGACTCTATTCAATCTCGTCACCGGTGTCTATCCCCCCGACGAAGGCGATGTCGTTTTCAAGGGAAAAAGGATCAACGGTTTCGCTTCCCATGAAGTGGTTAAGCTTGGCGCCGCTCGCACTTTCCAGAACATTCGCCTATTTGCCGAGATGACTGCTCTGGAGAACGTTATGGTGGGTCGGCATTGCCGGACTAAGGCCGATCTTCTGCAATCACTGCTCCACACCGGCGCCTTCATTCGCGAAGAGAGAGAAATCGAGGAGAGCGCCAAAGAGGTATTGGAGTTTGTTGGCTTGCTTAAGTCGGGTAACGAGATCGTCAAGAATCTTCCCTATGGCAGTCAGCGCCGCGTCGAAATCGCCCGCGCCCTGGCGACCGAACCGTCATTGTTGTTGTTGGATGAACCGACTGCCGGCATGAACCCCCGCGAGTGCAATGACCTGGTTGCGCTCGTGGAGAAGATCAGACAGAAGAAAATCGCGGTGATCATCATCGAACACCGCATGAACGTTGTAATGACATTGTCCGATCGCGTTGTCGTGCTGGATTATGGCGTCAAGATTGCCGAAGGCAGACCCGACGAAGTTCAACGCGATCCCAAAGTGATCGAAGCTTATCTGGGATCATGAAAATGGCGCGTGAAAATATGTTGTTGGAGATTAAGCAGATTGAGGTCTACTACGAACAGATCGCTGCGCTCAAAGGCATCTCTCTCAATCTTGAACGCGGCGAGATCCTCGCCATCATCGGCGCCAACGGCGCCGGTAAAACGACGCTGATCAACACTATTTCCGGCGTCCTACATCCCCGCTCTGGGTCGGTCGAATTCAACGGCGATCCAATTCACACGCTACCGGCATGGCGAATCGCCCGCAAAGGCATTTTGCAAATTCCCGAGGGTCGTAAGGTCTTTGCCAAACAGAGCGTGCTCGAGAATCTCGAGTTGGGCGCCTATTCGATCAAAGATAAATCCGCGATCAAAGCCAGCATTGAGCGAATGTATACCCTGTTCCCGGTGCTTAGCGAGCGGCGCAATCAGTTGGCGGGCACGCTGAGCGGCGGCGAGCAACAGATGCTGGCGATCGCGCGGGGCCTCATGGGTCATCCGGAATTGTTGCTATTTGATGAGCCCTCGATGGGATTGTCACCGGTGATGGTGGAAAGAGTGTTCCAGACGATTCAGGAGATAAACAGACAAGGCATTACGATTCTGCTGGTCGAGCAAAACGCGAAAAAGTCGCTTCAGATTGCCAATCGCGCCTACGTGCTCGAAACCGGCAAAATCGTGCTTGCCGACACTGCCGCCAAACTACTCGAAAACGAGCAAGTGAAACAGGCCTACCTTGGCGGCTGATTCTGCGTGTACAACAATTCCTGTCAAGTGAGGACGAATGCAAATCATCACCTACCACGAATTGAAAGACAAGACCGACTTGTTCCTTCTGTGGGCCAAATCGTTTGGCTGGCTCTGCACGCCGAAGCAAATGGATCATTGGGTCAAAACCGATGAGCGACTGATCGGAACGCCGGTCGGTGTCTGCGCCATCATTGACGGCAATTTGGCCGGTTTCGTCGGCATCATGGAAATCCCCACGCGCAACAAGCACGGCGACACAGAGATAGTCGGCGGCATCTGGGCAGTGAGTACCCGGCCAATGTATGCACGGCGGGGCGTTGGTGGCTACCTGCTCGAAGCGGCCGAAAAACATTTTCGTTCGAAAGGAATTCGCCTATCACTGCTGACCACATCACGGACGCTGATTTCATATAGAGGTTATGTCTCCTTCGGTTACCGGGAAATCGAGAAAGTTAACAGCTATGCCCATTACTATAAAATTCCGCAACGTAGCGCCAAGGCAGACCCGTTTCCTCCCGGACCGAAGGGTAAAGCGCCGAAGTTGGATCTCGAGCAGATTCTTAGCAACTTCGATCGTTATGCGCGCAATCACTGCGGTTTCACAAACCGCCTCATAGGTGCTCTGAAAGAGCAGCAACAAATGGGCTACTTCGAATCAAGGTACTCGACGGTACAGGACGATGGGCATCTGCTTTCGAGTTCACAGATGGGTTCGCTCTCGGTCTGGGAGATAATCGCATTCAAACAAAAAACTGCCCGCGAGTTGATACAGCGGGCGGTGGAATTGTCTACCGCTGGTGTCTATGTCCGATACGTGTTCGATCCACTTGTTGCCGCCACGCTGGAAAAGATGTCATTTCGCAAAGACCCTGGCTCTTATGGCGTGCTGATGGCAAAGCCACTGGCAGGTGTTACTATTGATGATATTTATGACGACACATTCTTATGGAGCAGCGCGGATTTCTTCTGATCTGGAGACAAGGACTCCTATAGGGACTGCTGAAAAATGCGCAAAAGGCAGCGCATCATCGCAAACATAAAATAGAAGCACACTGCCAAGTCATTCCCGCGAAGGCGGCTGTTGAAAAACCTCGGAATTGTCATTGCGAGGAGTCAGGGTGGGAGAGAGAGAAGAGAAGGGCAAAGACGACGAAGCAATCTGCGTGTCCTTATCTGGATGGGGCAGATCGGGATTGCTTCGTCGTGCTCCACACCCTACATCACCTTTCCGCACTCCTCGCAATGACACGGTCTGGGCTTCTTCAACAGTCCTGCAGGCGGGAATCCAGTATTCTCTGGCGCGGAAACCGCGCCCCTACGCGGTGAAAACGCATTTTTCAGCACTCCCCTATA
Source organism: uncultured bacterium (assembly GCA_903903945.1). Classification (GTDB taxonomy): domain Bacteria; phylum Zixibacteria; class MSB-5A5; order CAIYYT01; family CAIYYT01; genus CAIYYT01. The sequence continues at coordinate 3,117 of CAIVAP010000264.1, forward strand.
GAAGAACGCCCCGCTTTCTCACGGAAGCGGGGCGTTGCTTTTTGGCAGATCTCCTATCGCTTTTCGAGCAAAATCATCGTGTTCTTGGGGGTGATGAAATCGTCGAACGCCTTTTTGAACTGCTGGTATTCATCGGCGCTGATCGTATTGTCGGTCAGCGTCACGCTCGATGAGTACTTGACTGCCGCACTGTCGGGACTTAGCTCATAGATGGCTTCCCAGGTGCCGAACTGGTTTTGGATATTCACCGGCTCAGCAACATATACAGCCTTGTAGCCCTTTGGCAAACTGATGACTCCCTCTCTCTTCACCAACATGTCCGGATCAAACACGAAGTCATAAGTTCGCTGCGTTTGCGATGGGCTTACGGGCATCCGCGCAAAAGCAAACGGTGCTTGGGGAATCGTCAAAATCATCATGTCACCTTGCACAATTCCCACTTCCGGTGTTGTGAAAGTTTGCATTACTTTCGCCGGCAGACTCAGGTCAGCAAGATCAGTCTTTTCGTAGGAGACGTTCTTTCCTCCCTCGCCGATTGTGTTCGCGGACTGCTGGAAGTACTGCTCAGCCTCCTTGGGAGTGGCATCCTTAAGCTCTGAGCGAGCGCTTACGTCGAATGACCCAGACAACATGCAAGTGATTTTGCCGTCTACATCGCCGTTTGGTTTGACACTCAGCTCAAATCGGGTCGCTGACATATTCGCTTCCGGCGGTGTCTCCGTGATTAGTAACAACTCCCAACCGTCCGGTTTCATTAACAGGCCAGTGCCACCCTGGCCGTCAGGGGCATATCCAAAATAGGCGTTGTCGGCAAAGGCATCTACCCATAGTGGCTTGCTCTGATAGCTGGGCACGTATACAAACAGTGCATTGAACTGCTTCAGACTCGGATATTCCTGAGCCAACGGCGGCGCATCCAGATGAACCAATTGCGGGTAACACTCAATTCCCGCCGCTTTCAGCAGAGACACCAACAACACGGTCTTGTCACGCCAATCTCCGTACTTGTTTGCGATCACAACGTCGGCATCATGCGGCTCATAGCCGGCCAGACCGAGTGGCAGTGACCACTGGCCGACACCCCTGATTTCTTTGATCACATAGAGGGAGACGACACGGATCTTGTCGTCTGCGCTCGTAGCCCTCTTGGTCAGTTCCGCTGCTTTGGCTGCAATGGCGCCATCCGTCTTGACATGTGGATAGAACTTGCCGGTAAACCACTTCGACAATTGTCCCCAATCATTCATGTTCGTGTAGATCAGTCGCGGAGCCATCTTGATCAACTTGGGCATAAATCCCTCGTTGATGATTTGCGGCGAATTGTCAATCTGCCAGGTGTGCATGATAATGCCATTCTCGGTGGCGGTGCTGTAATCAAGTCCTTCATTCTGGTAAGTATACTTGATTGTGACATCCTGTGGCACGATCACCGATATTTCCTTGTGCGCAATTGGGTCGTAGCCCTGAAACAAATCATTTCCCCAGACGAAGTATTCTTCCGGTTTCTCCGGAGCCTTCGAATAAGTCCGCAGCTTCAGTTCCATGCAGACACCGGGCGCCATACCTGGAAACGAAATGACCTTCTGCATGATATTGGAGTAAATCGCGGCATTGGCCAAATCGCCGGGTGTCAGGTCGTTGATCGCCTTGGCCTCCCGCCGGCAGTATGCTGCCATCATTCAAGTAGTTCACTGCCTTGATCACAACCATGCTGTCTGCGTCTTTATTGTAACGCCTCTTGATGTCACCGTACATGTCCTTGCCGCGATCTTGAAGGATTTTCACGACAAGATGCTCGTCTGTCACGGCGCTGTGATCGGGATTGACCTTGGTGATCCGCTGGCTGAGCAGGATCACGCCTGCCGCCTGAGGGAATTTCTCCTCTGTCGGCGCGTTCTTCACCATGGCAGCAATGTCGTCGTCTGAATACAGACGCACGGCCGCAGTCGACTGCGCCAAAAATAGCGCTAGCGCAAATACTACAATTATTGGTATCAATTTCTTCATGATTGATTCACCCTGTGAAAAATCCCTGACTTTAGTTCTGCCGGTCCTTGAGCATGATTATCTCGCCGTGTTGCGCCTTGGATGACGCCAACAGCACTCGCTTCAGTTGCGCATATTCTGTCGGAGACATTTGCTTGGCATCGATTGGCAACCTCTTCTCGTATTTGATTTGCGTGCCTCCGCCGGCAAGCTCCTGAGAGGAAGTTGTGTTGTAGATCATCTTGTATTCAATCGATCCGATCTTCTCCGACACCGGATCCGGAACCGACTTGATCTGCAAACCGGCGGGCAAGTTAATAGTCTCTTCTTCATCGGCACCGAAACTAAATCCGAGCACCCAAGGGTACTTGCGTTCAGGCAGGGATGCCGATGCCAGCATGAACTTGGAAATAATCTCGAAGAACCCCAGTGATACCGGACTCTTCATTAGCGTGAACTTGCCGGCTTCCGTCGGATACTTGTCAATTTGATAGGATAATTTGATCTCAAAGGGTTTGTGCAAATCATCGGCATCGCTGAAATCAAATGATGTCAAACGCGTACCCGGGGTACATCTCCGACAGCAGATAACTCCAGACCTGCTTCACTTGTGCAGGCGGCATTGCTTTTGCCCAGCCGCGCAGCGCCAGATCATAGACGCCTTGGGTCGAAATCGTCACTTCCGAAGTGAATAATCCCGCTTCGGTAAGATTCGATGTCGCCTTAATCGTTCCCATGTTCTGTTCTGCCGGTGAATGAGGGGTATCAGTCAGCGTGTTACCTTGCTTCGTGCAGAGCAGCACCTGCTGTTCCATTTCCACTGCCGCAACCAGGCGGTTGAATTCTTGACAGTCGGATCCGCATACCTATAGGTACCGTCGTCGTTCTTGATGGCCACAATCGCATGATTAAATGCCAGGACCGGCAGCTCCTTGGGAACGCTCGCACCGTAGTTCGTCATCGCAATTTCGCATTCGATCTTGGCTTCTCGCAGCATGGCGACGGTCAGAGCCGCCACATCACGGCAGACACCGTACTTAGTCTCATAAGTCTCGATAACCGGCTTCGGTTCAAAACCTTCTTTCTTACCTGTGCCCAAACCGATGCCATCGCCGACTGCGCAGCCGTAACGACGGTGACAAGACTGAGCACCATCACTACTGCTGCAATCCTTCTGATGCAGTTCATTTGTTGATCCTTTCTCTATTTACTCTACACTCTTTTCGCATTATTTTATCACCATTGGACAAACTGACTTCCGCAACGGGACCGGCGTGGCGCTCCGAATGCAGGAGTGCGGACACCGCGACCTCCGCTGCAGGATGAAGCATATTCTGGTGTAAACGGGAGAATGGCGGCCTTTCGGCAGAAAGAATTCGAGTGAATCCGATACAGCGCACCGTCCGGCACGACCCTTATCCTGCACACGACTTCCCCTATTCTTGAGTTTCGCCTTCTCATCGGCAGATGAAAACCGACAGTCCGATTGTGCTCGTATCTATTCATAACTACCGTGATCTCAGAAGCTGCCTGTATCGCGACTTCCGCGCTGAGTCTCTCTCCACTCCCCACTGCCGTACGTCACCGCCGATTAGGCAATATACACATATGTACGGCTAAATCGACCAGCGGTTGTTCAAGAAAAAGTGGGCAAAGCAATCATAGCGACTACCGCAGCCAATGCTGCAAACATCCACCGTCCGAAGGTCCGCGTTCAGGGCTGACTGGTTCTCCAGGCGACCGCTCACTTCTTGAGGGACTGTGATTCGGAAGAATCGCATCCGTCCCAAAACGGCTCAACTTGACCAAATGCGATCGGACCCGCTTGGAAAGCAAACTTCGATCTCGGCAAAAAAAGAATCGGCGAACTCCAAATACCACTTGACATTAACTCCGTAAATGTTTTCATTACCTCTGAGGTTGTTCTGCAACCTTTCAAATCTTTGCATCTTTCAGGTAGCTATATTTTGTTGAAGCTGCATTTCTTGGTTTTGTAGATACAAAAGCGCAGTGGTTGTATATGGATATTTTCACAAAAACCTTATTGGATGAGGAGGGATAACCATGAGTAACGTCCGTTCAAGCGTTCTGCTGCTGTCAGTGTTCTTACTGATGGCTGGGACAGTTCTCGCACAAGATCCCGGTAACCGCGATACGGTGCGCGTTGCCCAAGTCACAACAAACGCGGGCCAAACCGTGGGAGTACCCGTTACGATTTATAACGACGAGAAATTAGGGGGATATTCGCTCGGCCTCAAGTGGAACTCAAGCGATGTCACCTTCGATTCGACTTCGTATATCGGCACGCGACTCAATAGTATCGTGGATATGTTCGATACGTTTGACAACTGGGCCCAACTAGTGATGGTCGGTATGATCGACAGGTCGGGCAAGCATCCACTACAGATTGGCGACGGTCTGTGTTTCACGCTCTGGTTCACCGTCGCTCCAGGGGCAGCGGACCAGTTTGTGTCACTCGATTCCTCCTTTTTCCCCCCCGCGGGGGATTTCCTCCTATCAGCAGCCACTGGAGCCAGCATCACGCCGGAATTCATCAAGGGCCAGATCAGGATCGGCAATCCCCAGCCACCACCAGTAATCGTCCTGAGCAAATCAATGTTCACATTTGCAGGCATGGCGGGCGGCACCAATCCAACGTCGCAAGTACAGCAGATTTCAAACGGCGGAGGGCAAACACTTAACTGGACGGCCACCAAGCTGGCTCCCTGGTTGGTTCTAATGCCATCGAACGGTGTAGCTCCTTCGGTCATGGTTGTAGCTGTGAATACCGTCGGGCTGAGCGCCGGAACCTATTCCGACTCGGTGAGTGTGTCGGCTCCAGGGGCCACCAACACGCCACAGAAGTTCGCTGTAACTCTGACATTGGCCGTGCCACCTCCAACAATCAAGTTGACGCCCAGCAGCTTCCATTTCCAGGCATTACAAAACAGCACGAATGCTCCCAGCCAGACGCTCAATATCACCAACACCGGTCTGGGCACTCTAAATTGGTCAGCGACCGAGAACTCCGCTTGGTTGACCCTCTCCAGTTATAGCGGCACAGCGCCATCTAGTGTGACCGTCAACGTTGACAACACCGGCTTGCTAGCAGGCGTCTATATTGACTCAATTCGGATCAGCGATCCGACTGCCACCAATAATCCCCAGTATGACGTTGTGACCTTCGAGATTTTCTCGGAGTTTCCGGTAATCCTACCGTCACCAACTTCGATATTCGCCGTCGGCACTGATACGCTGAATCCTTATCCGCGCATGCTTCTGATTCAGGACAATGGTGGCGGAGTTATGAACTGGCACATCGCCAAGAAACAGCCATGGATGTCGTTTGATCATAACTCAGGCACTGCGACTCAAGGTGACCCCGGTGTCGTTATCGTTAATTTTGATCGCACCTTGGTCCCCTTCGGCCAGTATCATGACACCATCGTTATCACCTCCACAAATGCGATCAACTCGCCTGTAGGAGTGCCGGTGGTGTTCTCGAAGGAGGAAACCCCTCAGACTCTGAATGTCAGTACCAACGTCATCAACTTCAGTGAATATGAATGCGGCGGCTACCCGGGCGTGGGGCCAGGGTACTTCAGCATCTATTATCTGGGAATGGAGCCACAGCCAAAGCGAGAATGGGTCTTGACTCACAAAGAGAACTGGCTCACGTTGAGTCCGACTTCGGGCGCCGATACCTTGAGAGTGACTTTGAGAGTCTCGGTGGCCGGGCTAACACCGGGTATTTACCAGGACACGATTGTGGTTAGTTCGGAGGGCGTTATCAATCCACCGGAGAAGGTGTTAGTGACGTTCACGGTCCTGGCGACGCCGTCGGTCAATGAGATTGGGCTGACAGTAGACTCGCTATTCTACTTCTACAACTACACGCAGGTTGGTTCGATCGAGCGGGACGTCGTGATATACGATATCCCCGGCGGCTGCATCGACTGGCAGGCGACATCGGATGCTTCTTGGCTGACACCGATTCCCGCCTATGGTACTACAACTCAGACAGTCAGGACGAGATCGAATGCCGTGGGACTGTCTTTGGGACGTCACGAAGGCAAGGTTACGTTCACTGCCAGTGAGGCCGTCAATTCACCGAAGGAAGTGAAAGTCGTGCTATGGGTCTATACCCCTGGCGATGTCAATGGCAATGGTGTTGTCAATATCAGTGATGCGGTGTACATTATTACGTACATCTTCTTTGCCGGTTCGGCGCCGATACCTGTCCTCTTGTCAGGTGATGTCGACTGCTCAAAAAGGGTAAATATCTCAGACGCCGTCTGGCTGATCGCCTGGATATTTAGTGGTGGTCCGGAACCCTGCTTCTGGTGATCACCGATTGCGACTGACTTCTGCAAGGACCGCGCCCGCGCGCGGTCCTTTTCTTGTCTGGATAATCCGCACTTGACTAATCGCGTCAACACCTTATATTGTATTGACATGCGAATTGTCGTGCTTCGTCGGTTCGGCGATTCGCCATACTTCTAACGCCTTACTGCGTATATAGATAGTGACAAAAGGCACCGTTCTCATACAACGTCTCAGTCATTCTGACCTCTCTCCCGCAGAACCCGAGCAGCTATAGGAGGAATTTGTGCTTTATCTGCTAAGTTCTTGGAAAACATACGGATCGCTGATTCTGGCACTGGCAATCTCATTCATGGCAGTCTCTACTCCTGCTACAACGGCAGCGAGTTTCCAGAGAATTCCGATGGAGCAGGCGATTCGTGAATCTAAAGAAGCGCACGCGCTCGAACAGCAAATGAAGGCCCGTCAGTTGGAAAAACAACGGGGTCTGCAGGAGGCGCTCGGCATTGCCGGCGCGCTGCCGTCGCAGTATCAGTACGACGTGAAGTATTACAAAATGGATATGCGCGTCAACGTCCCCGCGGAGACGATTTATGCACGCATCGATATGATTTCGACGGCGACACAGGACAATGTCACTTTCTGTGACATCGACCTTTTCTCCAACATGGCCATCGACTCCGTGCGCGTCGATGACGGACCGGCAACCTTCACCCGCGACGGCAACGTCTATCGTGTCAATCTGCCGGCGCCGGTCAATACCGGTCAGCCGTTTACGGTCCGCACCTGGTATCGCGGCCATCCGACTGAAGGCGGGTTTCAGGCCTTCGCATTTGAGATAGTGCAGGGGCAGACGCTGGTATCGACGCTCTCCGAACCCTATTTGGCTCGCACTTGGTGGCCCTGCAAGGACTATCCGGACGACAAGGCGGACTCGGTTGACGTCGTGGTGAACTATCCGGTCAATATGTTCTGCGCCTCCAACGGCACCATGGTGGGCAACGTCAACAACGGCGACGGCACGCGAACCACTTCCTGGAAAATCCGCTACCCAATCGCCACTTATCTTGTCAGTCTGGCGATGTCCAATTACTCGCACTGGCGCGACTGGATGAAATACGCGCCGACCGATTCGATGCCGGTTGACTACTGGGTGTTTCCGGGCGATTCATCGGACGCGCGCAGTGGTTATTCCCCGACGGTGGCGATGCTTGACACGCTGTCACGTCTGTTTGGGTTGTATCCGTTCATCAACGAAAAATACGCGATGTCAGCGTTCAACTGGGGCGGCGCCATGGAGCATCAAACCAACACCTCGATCATCCGCAATTACTATGCGCAGTCGATGATCGTTCATGAAATGGGGCATCAGTGGTGGGGTGATATGATTACCTGCCGCGACTGGCATCATGTTTGGATGAACGAAGGGTTCGCCAGTTACGTTGAAGCGCTCTGGTTCGAGTCACTGGGTACGTTCACCGACCTGCGCAACTACATGAACGGAATGCGCTACACTCTCGGCGGATCAATTTATTGCATCGACACCACCAATGTCTGGGCGATTTTTGACAGTCGCGTTTACGACAAAGGCGCCTGGGCGTTGCACATGTTGCGCCATGTCGTCAGCGACCCAACCTTCTTCAGCATTATGCAGACCTTCTACGATGATCCGCGCTACAAATGGAAGGATGTTACGACCGAACAATTCCGCGACCTCTGCGAGCAGGTCTCCGGCATGGACTTGCACGGATTTTTCCAGGATTGGATTTACGGCACCTACTACCCCAAATACAATTACTCCTTCCTGTCTGAGCCGCGCGGCGGCAACAACTATCGTGTTTATGTTCACGTCCGCCAAACGCAAACGACCAGCCCGCAGACTTTCCGGATGCCGATAATTGATCTGTCGGTGAATGCCGGCTCCTACGTCGATTTTCATGTGCCGATGATGGATAGCGAGAAGGACTACGTGTTCGACCTGACAAACGCACTGACGCCCCCCAACGGAGTGGCTGTCGACCGCAACGACTGGATTCTCAAGACCGCCACGTCTGAATCATATGCTGTGCACGTGATTTATGACACCCTCATGACCGGTCAGCAGTTCATCAGCTATCAGGATTCTGTGATCGTGCGAGGCGGCTCGAAGCCATACACGTACAGTGTGACGAGCGGCAGTCTACCGGCGGAACTGACCCTGAACTCTACTACCGGTATCGTCAGCGGTACACCAACCGACAGCGGGAGCGTCACTTTCACGGTTTCTGCCACCGGAACAAGCGGCGGTTCTGACAGCAAGCAGATTACAATGCGTATTACTCCGAAAACGTATGTTCCGGGTGACGCTAGCCACGATGGTGCTGTCAACATCAGCGACGCTGTCTATTTGATTGCCTACATCTTCTCCGGAGGCCCGGTGCCGGTACCAATGACGGCTGGCGATGTGAACGGAAGCTGTGCTGTAAACATAAGTGATGCAGTCTATCTCATTAGCTACATCTTCAGCGGAGGACCTGCACCTTTGCCTGGATGTTAAGTCCTAATTTGACAGCAGTCATGTTTCGTCCGAGCTGTATTGAAATCACTGCCGTGGCGGCGCATAAACCGTGGGGGTAACCTCAGAGCGGCTGCCCCTATCCTTATATTTGCGCTCACTCGGTGCACCGACAACCGGTGGGATATCGGCAAGGGTATCCTTGCATCTGCGCAAAATTGGCGATGGTGGCATGAAAAATCGCTTGCTGTAACTTCAAACATTTGTTTTAATCCGTTCAGCTAAGCTTGGGGAGTAGCGATGTTTTTTGGATTCTTTATACTTGCGCTCGGAATCCTGTTTCTGTTAAAGAACCTCGGTGTAGTCTACGGAAACACTTGGGATATTCTCTGGCCGCTGTTGATCATCGCCTTTGGGGCATCGCTGGTCTTCAAAAAACGACATCGTTGATTCCGGAAGCGGCGCGCCGAACGGATCGGTTTTTACTTCGTTTTGTGTATTGCGGCGACAGCCGCCGAAGGTCTGCATCAGCAAAACAGTTGAGAACCTGTAACAGGTTCAACTTTATGAGTCAGCAAAGATGAAGCTCGGGTTAGTAAACTGATGGGTCCACAGATTTACGGTCTGATCATTGCCGCCGTGGCGGGATCGCTTATTCCCGTTGTCGGTCGTCTGCGCAGGCAGCTTCTCGTCGTCACCGCGCATGGCTGGAGTACGCTCTATTTCGGCCTGACCTGCTTCGTGATCGCGGGTCTGCTTACTTCGTTCGTCGGCACGCCCTCTTTGACACAGCTCTTGGTACCGGCGGCCACAATCTGGCTTGCCGCATCATCATATTTGGCAATCGGCCTCGGGCTGGCGCTGATTGTCTGGGGCATCGGTAGTATTGTGTCATCGGTGCGGTACATTGAGGATGAGAAAGGCGACGACGAGGACTGGCGCAATCTTTATCTGCAGTTGCAGGATTTGTCCCAACAGCCGTTCTCTTTCGTGGAAATCCTCAACCTGGCACTGAACCAGTTGCTCAAACGCACCGAAGCCGACGGCGCCGCCGTAGTGCTGTTCAAGGAGAATTCTTCCGAACTGGTACTTGCCGCTTTCTCGAATCTCGCGCCCGAGACGACGAAGAAACTTGAGCTACTCAAGATCACCGGCGACATCTTTGGCCGAGCGCAGAAACTGGGACGGATCCAGTCGGTGGCCAACTTACCTGAAGCTGATCGCGGCACTGTGGAACTGTTCGAGGGCTCCGGATTTATGTCCGCGGCGGTCTTTCCATTGCGTTCGCGGGACCGAGTACTCGGCTCAGTCGGGCTCTTCTCGGCCAAGTCGTTCCATTTCATTCAGAAGCGTTGTGAATCAATCGCCGTTGCCACCAACCATCTGGCGACACTGCTTGAAACAGTCCGAAATGACAAAGAAATCATTCGATTGAAGGACCGGCTGAAACCTTCCGAGGAAGCCAAACGAATCGTTGAGGAGTTGTTCTTCCGACGCGGCATCGGTGCGAATTTGGAACTGCGCGAGGCGGTCGAATTCGAACGGGTAAGACGTTTCTTCGACGCTGATTCAATCAAGCTGGTCTTCCGCGATGGCGATGGCGAGTATCGCATCAAGGCCTCATCCGGCGGCGCTGAGACTGGTCTGATGCTTGACAAACGTAAACTGACCGGCATCTCGCGAGCCGTTTCCGAGAAAAAACTGCTGCTGTTGACATCACCCTTGTCATCTCCGGCAGGGAATGGCTACGATTCGATGCCGCGCCAAACCTTGTTTATTCCCGTCCCGTATCCCGATCGCGACGATCTGGTGCTTCTGTTGGAAAGCGAGACGGCAGCCCTGGAGTTTTCCGAGGCAAAGCTGTCGGCGGTGCGAGTAGCATCGGTCTATTTGGCGGACCTGCATTTTCTCTTTCTGGCCAAGCGCGATGGCGACCGTTTCCGGACATCGGCGGCGCAGCTTGATGACTCAATCGGTCGCATCCTGCAGGCAACCTCCCGCAGCCAGATGGCGGCTGCACTGGGAGAGGCATGCGCAACGGTGCTGCCCGCGGCCAGGGGTCGGCTGGTTATCCTTGCGGCTGCGGATGAAGACGATGACCTGTTGGTTGCCGACACTGCCGGGCTCACCATTGCCAACGAGATGGATTGGATTCGTTACAATCGCTTCCTGAAGGCGATGCAGGATATCCTTCTCGCGACTGGAGAAGGTGAGAAGCGAATCGAAAAATCGGTGATGGCGAATGTCGCACCAGCCGATCTGCGTGAACGATTTGACAAGTATTTCGCCCATTTGCCGTTGGTAATGGTTCAGTCGATTATGCCGCTTGAATTCGGTGACCGCTACTTCGGTGTGGTTGGACTCTTTTTCTCCGAAGAAGAGCCGGCACCGCGCGAGGCGGTTGCGCTCTATCGACACCTAGTTCATATAGCTTCTCTTAGTCTGTATGCTACAAGTCACCCGGCATCTAACGACAAAGAGCCTGCCAACACTTCTATGCCAACAGACGCCGCAATAGCCAACTCGTTTGCCAACAGCGACATGGGATATCGAACTGATGACCGCGACTGGGAAGGTATTGACACCGATCTGGAACTAGCCACGATGCCCCCTATCGAAAGAAGCGAGCTGACAGTTCTTGTGGAAACTTTAGTCATGCGCCTTTTCCACAGTTATCCTCGCGAGAAGCTGTATCTGTCGTCGCTAAGCGAACAACGGTTCCGCTACTACCAGATCAGTATCAGTCCCAGCGAGATCGAGCGTTTTCACAAGCGGCAGTTCAACAGCGACGAATGGCACGCCTGCGCTCTGGCCGCGGACTTTCCGAAAGAGTTTCGTTCCTTGGTGGGCGACTATCAGGCCCAGATTGCCGATGGAAAGGTCATGACTGTAACTTGGAGAGTGCCCGTGGTCGTGTCGGCGCCGGTGAAATCACGTCGGATAAACGTGTTGGGCATCGATGATCAGGAAGTCATCCGAGAATTGCTGCACAATATCATCTCCCGCATGGGGCATCGAATTGTCACCGCCGGCAACGGTCAGGACGCGTTGAAGCTCTTCAATGAAGAGAAGTTCGACGTCGTGATTCTGGAATCCGGACTGCCCGGAATCGACGGCTGGGACGTTGCGGCTCAGGTTAAGTCGCTGTCGCCGGCGACGCCCGTTATCATGCTTTCCGGTTGGGGCCCGCTAAGTGACCGTCAGACAGTTTTGCAACGAAACGCCGACTTCATCCTCACTAAGCCGTTCAAAATGGATCAGTTGAGCGAGGTGATCACGGCCGCCTGCCAAATGATTGCGGGATGAATATCTCGCTATAGATTCCTGCCATCCTTTCCGATACTTCTTATGATTGACTTATACTCATATTTGCAGGCCCTATGGAAAAAATCCGACTTCTCGAAGACATTGAAGCACCCAAAGATCTGCTCTCACTGCCGGATACACTGGTGAAAGTTCTGGATGCGGTCTCGTCCGACGAGAGTTCGCCAGATCATATTGCCACCATTATCTTGAGAGACCCCTCGCTGACGGCGCGAACGCTGAAAATGGCTAACTCCAGTTACTACCGCCGCGCAACGGCAATAAAAACCGTCCACCAAGCAGTTATGGTGCTCGGCGCCAACGCAGTGAAGTGCATTGCTTTATCAGTGTCTGTGTTTAGTCCGCCGAAGGGGCAGGCGGCCGAGATCGAGATGTTCCGACAGTTCTACTTCCACTCGCTGGGTGTAGCGATCCTGTCGCGGGCGATCGCCGCAAAAGCCGGCTATCCGAGCACCGAGGAGGCGTTTATCGCCGGGCTTTTGCATGATCTTGGCAAACTTCATATTATGCAACGCTATCCCCAACTCTGTCTGAAAATAAACGCGCTAGCAGAGAAGGGTGAAGACATCATCGATGCGGAGCGCAAGTATTTCGATGTTGACCACGCCGAGTTAGGCAGTATCATTGCGAACCGCTGGCGGCTGCCAGAAGCACTACAGCGGACTGTTTGCAGGCATCATCACTTGAGTGACCCCGGTTCCGATGAATTGACGAAGATCGTGATGCTATCGAATTTGATGGCTGTGGTGATTCAAGCACCAAACCTGAAGATGATGGAGCGTTACTCTGACACCATTGCGGAACTGTCCGAGGACCTGAAACTCGACCGGGAGTTCCTCGACACCATTTCCTTCCTGCTAATGGAGGAAACAGTCAAGGCGGCTTCGAACATCGGCATCGACATCGGCGACACTTCGGAGCTGATGAATCGGGCCAACCGGGAACTATGCAAGGCTTATCTTCTGATCGAGGGGCTATTTAGGGAGCGACAGGAATTGTCGGGAAAGCTCTTGGCCGAGGAACGTATGGCCGGCATGATGCGATCGAAGACCATCGCGATAGCTACGTTGTCGCATTATCTCAACAACGTGGCTACCGCCATTTCCGGCCGAGTGCAGTTGATGCAACTAGCCCTGGAAAAGAAGGAGATTGTCGACAAGACGGACAAATTCCCGGTATCACTGAAAGTAATTGAGAGTTCGATTCTGAAACTGTTGGCCGTGTTGGCTGAGTTGAAATCGCTATCGCGTTTCGATGATCAGAACTTCTACAACGATTCCGACGCTCTGAACATTGATGAGCGCATTAAAGTTCGCTTGCAATCAATCGATCGGACTCATGCAAATGCATCTCATTAGGATACTCACATTTTTCTTTGTGCCCACGTATCATTAATACTATATTTTCTATTTCGATCAGAAAGGGACATAGACCGTTCATGCTTAAGTCGACTGTCACCGGTAATTATCCGAAGTTACCGACCCAGAAGGGCGATATCAACATCAGGCGCATGTTGCACCGGTTTGACAAGGCCGAAATCAACCGTCAGGAACTGGAGCAGGCGTTTGACGCAGTGACTGGGCGCGTAGTCCGCGAACAACTCGAATCGGGAATCGACTTGCCGACCGACGGACAAATCCGCTGGGACGACATCGTGACTCCCTTCGCCTCTCAGGCCGACGGCTTTGAGATCAATGGCTTGATTCGCTGGTTTGACAACAACGTTTACTATAGGAAACCAGCCGTTGTCAGCGATATTAAGTGGCGGAAACCGGTAGCGGCAAACGCCTACCGGCTGGCATACTCTCAGGTGGGCAAGGCGGTCAAAGTGGTGCTGCCAGCTCCGTACAGCCTGATGAGACTTTCTGAGGACTGCCACTACCACAATCAGGACAGGCTCCTTGCCGATCTCGCAGCGCTGCTGCGCGCCGAAGTCGAAGCACTTGTTGCGGCGGGCGCTGAGCATATTCAGTTTGATGATCCCTGTCTTCAATATCACGTAGAGGATTTGTCATTAGCTGCGGAAGCACTTAACAGCGTGGTCAAGGGGTTTCACGCGACTTTCTGGCTCTGCTTCTATTTTGGCAGCATCGAGAAAATCGCGCCAGACTTCGGAATGTTCAACGTCAGCATTATCGCGGCGGACTGCGTATCCGTGCCCGCCAACTGTGAGCAATTGTTGCGTTTTGCGCATCAGCAGATTCCCTGTTTCGGAATGGTAGACGCCCGTAATATCAAGCTGGAGCAAGATGATATTTTGCGCCAGAAGTACGAGCGAATCAGCTTGCTGTTTCCTGATGCCTACATAAGCACTTCTTGTGGACTTGAGTTTCTGCCCCACGCAAGCGCACTGGAAAAGATCAGGTTGCTGGGACGCACTGTAAAGCAATTCCGAGGAGAATAGAGCGATGCTGGATACAACGACCGTCGGGAGTTTCCCAAAACCGGATTATCTACAAAAAGCACGAACGCAACACTCGGTCGGCAAGCTCGGGGACGCGGAATTGCACGAGTTGGAGTTGCAGGCAACGCGTGAAGTAATCAGGCAACAAGAGGAAGTCGGGCTTGACATTCTCGTACATGGCGAGATGGAACGCGGCGACATGACGACCTATTTCGCTGAGAAGCTTGTCGGTATGGGAATCAGCGACCTCGTCCGGTCTTACGGCAATCGCTACTACCGCAAACCAATCGTCGCCGATGCCCTACAACGACCGGCGCCGATGACGATTGAGATGTTCAAGTATGCCCAATCCCTGACGGAAAAACCTGTCAAAGGAATGCTTACGGGACCATACACGATGTGCGACTGGTCGTTTAATACTTATTATGAATCTCGTCGCGAAGTCGTGTTGGCATTTGCGCGCCTGCTTCACGATGAAGTGAAGGACCTGCAATCCGCCGGTGCGAAATACATTCAGATTGATGAGCCGGCAATCTCGACTCGTCCGGAGGAGCTCCCACTGGCGATCGAAGCGATGGCGATTGTGACTGACGGCATTCGAGCCAAGACGATCTCGCATATCTGCTATGGCGATTTCCGCACGATCTATCCGCTTATCCTCGATTTGCCGGTTGATCAACTCGATCTGGAGTTTGCTAATTCCGGCTATGCCAATCTCGACATCTTTCGCACACCCAGATTCACCAAGGAAATTGCGTTCGGGGTGCTGGACATCCACAGCCATCGCATTGAGACGGTCGAGGAGATAGTGTCAGGAATTAAAAAGGGCATAGATGTTTTCGGCGTCGAAAGAATGACGATTGATCCCGACTGCGGTCTCAAGACACGCACGACTGAAGAATCCTTCGCGAAACTCCGCAATATGGTCGCCGCCGTACGGCAGGTCAAATCCGAACTCGGTCTGCGTTAGCCGCACGCCATGCACCCATTTGTCAAGCGCATTAAGGAGGGACCGCTGTTAGGCGATGGCGCCATGGGCACCTATCTCTATGCCAAAGGCGTATCATTCAGCCGCTGTTTTGATGAACTGAACATCACCAGTCCGCAATTAGTGGGGCAGGTGCACGACGACTACATCGCTGCCGGAAGCGAGTTGATAGAAACCAACACCTTCGGCGCCAACCGTCAGAGATTACTGCCGCATGGTCTCGATCAGCGCGTGCGCGAGATTAATATGAAGGCTGCTCGCATCGCCCGTGACCGGCGTGAGGCATCCGGTCGCGACGTTTATGTAGCCGGCTCGGTCGGCCCGGTTGGCAAGCGAGTCGGTCACTACAGCGGTGTAACGATACCTGAAGCTCGCGGCATATTCGCCGAGCAGGCGGAGGCGCTGCTTGAAGGCGGTGTTGATCTCTTTATGGTTGAGACCATCGCGGATATCGAAGAGCTACGAATTGCTGTCGAGGAAATCCACAAAGTATGCGATCTGCCGATCGTGGCACAACTGACAATCAACGACGATCTCACGACCATCAACGGTCATACGCCGGCAGACCTCATGGAACTGGCACGCGAATACAGGATCGAAGTTATCGGCGCCAATTGTTCGGTAGGTCCGCAACGACTGTACGATTTCGTTGCGATTCTGCATACCCTGACCGACATTCCCTTGTCGGCACAACCGAACGCAGGTCTGCCCCGCTATTATGATGGGCGCTTTTTCTATGTCTCATCGCCAGAATACTTCGCCGATTATTGCCGCAAATTTCTAAACCTCGGCGTTTCGCTGATCGGAGGATGCTGCGGTACAACGCCGGAGCACATTCGCGCCATGCGTCAGGTGTTCGATTCGTTCTCCAGGGTTGGAACCGAACCGTCGACAATCGAAGTCACTCAGTTGGCACGCAAACCCCAACGGGAATCGCCGACGGCGCGGGTCTCCGACTTCGCCGCCAAACTCGGCAACAAGTTCGTGGTGTCGGTTGAAATCGATCCGCCGCGCGGCGCAAATCCCGAGAAGATACTAAATGCGACAATAAGACTGCGTGATTCCGGAGTTGATGCGGTCAATGTCGCTGACTCCCCGATGGCGCGCGTACGAATGAGTTGTCTGGCAATGGCGGGACTGATTTCCGACCGCGTCGGTCTCGATGTGATTCTGCATTTCACTTGCCGTGACCGCAACTTGATGGGACTGCATTCCGATCTGATCGGCGCTCACGCTCTCGGAGTGCGAAACATCCTGGCGCTGACCGGCGATCCGCCATCGTTGGGAGACTATCCAAATGCAACAGCGGTGTATGACGTTGATGCAATCGGACTCGTGGAGATCATCAGCAAACTGAACAACGGCACCGACCTTGCCGGTAATTCCCTCGGCTCTCACACCGACTTTTCGATCGGCGTGGCAATCAACCCTACGGCCGACAATCTCGACACCGAGTTGGAGAGACTGAAGCTCAAGATTGCTGCCGGCGCCCAGTTTGCGATGACACAGCCGATGTATAGACTCGATGTGCTCGAACGTTTCCTGACGAAGGCAAATGAATACCAGATTCCGACAATTCTGGGACTGCTGCCGCTGCAATCGTATCGTCATGCGGAATTCTTGCACAACGAAGTACCGGGTATAGATATCCCGCAGGAAATCCGCGACCGCCTCAATCGTGCGGGTAAGGACGCGGCATCGGTGGGGATCGAATCTTGCCGCGAACTGCTTCACGCCGCCAAACATCTTGTGCAGGGCGTTTACCTTATGCCTTCATTCGGTCGCTATGAAACGATCATGCAGGTTTTAGAGTGACATCCTTCCTTCATTGTCGTATCAATAGCTTTGTGTTCTGATCTTACTGAAAAGGAATTCCTATGCGAGTAAACTGCGACGTTCTTTCCAAGAAGTCACTTCGGACGGATATGCTCTGCCTGCCGGTATTCGAGGATAAGCATAATGATGATCATCTGGACGCAGTCGACCGTTTGCTGCTCGGTCAGATCAAGCAACTGATTAGAGACAAGCAATTCTCGGGCAAGACCGGCGAGCAACACTTTATGATCGTATTCCCAAAACGCGAGTTTCGATACCTACTGCTGCTCGGGCTGGGCAAGAGCAAGGACTTCGACCTTGACAAGCTTCGTAAGTCAGCCGGTATCGCCGGCCAGAAAGCTGTTAGCAATAAGGCCGCTTCTACAGCATTCCTCCTGCCACGCCAGCGACTTCCCAAGGAATTGAGCGCCAACAATGTCGGCTGCGCAGTGGTCGAAGGATTTAATCTGGGCAGCTACTTCTTTGACAAATACAAGAGCGGCATCGACAGACACATCAAGCCAAAGGCCTTGACAGTGCTTTTCGCTGAACAGAAACAGGCCACAGGCGCCAAGGCCGGCGCACGAAACGGTTTGATCGTTTCAGATCTTCAGAATTACTGCCGTGATCTTGCCGGCTCACCGGGCAATGTCGTTACACCCACCTACCTTGCCAATGAAGCACGGCGACTGTCCCGACGCTTCGGATTGCGCGTGCAAGTGATGGGGCGTCCGCAAATTGAGAAGCTCAAAATGGGCGCGTTCCTCGCGGTTGCGAAAGGTTCTGCCGAACCTCCCTACTTGATTCGCATTGACTACAAGCCGAAAGCAAAGGCAAGGAAACGCGTAGTGCTCGTCGGCAAAGGCATTACTTTCGACACGGGGGGCATCACGCTCAAGCCCGGCGCCGACATGCAGGAGATGAAACAGGATATGACCGGCGCTGCGGTGGTGCTCTCGACGATGGCGGCTATCTCACAGATCAAGCCGAATCTCGAAGTCACAGGTTTTATCCCAACGTGTGAAAATATGCCCGGCAGTCGCGCTTATCGACCCGGCGATGTGCTGACTACCAGCATCGGCAAGACAATCGAAATCATCAGCACCGACGCTGAGGGTCGCCTGCTGTTAGCGGACGTGCTCGGCTACGCCTCCAAGATGAAGCCCGATTATCTCATTGATATCGCAACGCTCACCAGCGCCGTAATTGTCGCGCTTGGATATGTGGGGGCTGCGATGCTATCGACGTCGGAAGACCTGCTCACACAATTCAAGAAGGCATCTGAAATCACCGGTGAGAGAGTCTGGCAGATGCCGCTCTGGCCCGAGTATGAGCATGCAATCAAATCGCCGATCGCCGATATGAAGAACTCGGGCGGTCGTCCGGCTGGTGCCTGTGTGGCCGCGACTATACTTAAACATTTTGTCGGTGATGTGCCCTGGCTACACCTAGACATCGCCGGCATGGATTTGGAGCATCGCGGTACGGAATATACACCCAAAGGCGCTTCGGGCTACGGCGTGCGACTGTTGACGGAAGTACTGCGGAATCTATAGCACTGGCGGCTCGCGTTTTCGGCTATAGAGCACGCATGACGAAGAATACGTAGCCGTAGTACGCTGAGTACTTGCGGTGGAGATCAATCTCCAGTTGAGTTGCCTCAACCACTGAGAGAGCGTCTTCGTTGCCAGCGTATTTCAATCGCATTGTCTGAACATTGGCCTCCAGCGGTGTGTAGTAGCCATCCCACCACGACGAATCGGGAAGAGTGAAATGACCCTCGATGGAATAGCCTTCCTCTTCGATCGCTTTTAGATTCTGACCGACCGACCTTATTGCCGGATATTCACGATTCCAGAATTCGAACAGATCTGCCGGCTGATCAGGTTTCAGCCAGGCAGCCTCGGTCACAGCCATATACCCCCCTGGCTTCAACAACCGCTTCCATTCCCGCAGGCCCCTGTCGAATCCGACTACGAAGATTGCTCCTTCGGACCAGATGATGTCGAATTGATGACTGGGCAGTTGCATGTCTCCCATATCTGCATTCATGGGTGTGATGCGCTGCGAGATTCCCAACACTGCCGCTCTCTGACGTAGCGTCTCAAGAACCGGCTGGTAGTTATCGACCGCCACGATAGTGCCGTCAGTCAGACGTGCCAGATCAAAAGTCTGCGCGCCACTGCCGCAGCCTATGTCGAGGATTCGGGGCGCCGTTGGTCGCGGCGTGATCAGAGACAGGGCTTTGACAGTTGAACCGGAGTCACCCGGACCTTGCCGAGGCAGTCCGGTGAATAACTCGTAGAATACTTCCGACAAAACTGGCATGTCGACTCCTTCAAAGCAAAGGGCGCGGAGATCGCGCCCTATGCATCACTATTGATTGATTAGCGAGCGCTAATTGGACCAAGCCGGACTGCCGTCATTGCCAGGACCCGACAGACGCGTCGGTTCACCGCCGGCAAGGGATATCTTGTAGATCGATCCGTTTTGGGTGGCGAAGAGTAGCATCTTCGAGTCTGGCGACCAAGCCGGCGCCGATCCTGCCAAGCCCATGCCTTCCGGAAGCGTCCAGAGCACTTTTTTACCGGACAGATCAGGCTTTATGATGAGCAATCCTTGATTCTTGATATCATTCGACACATAGGCGATCCATTGCCCGTCCGGAGACCAGGACGGCTGAGTCGCCAGGGTCAGCTTCTGTGCACGCGCAATCAGATCGACATCCTTGATTGGAAATTCCGTTATCGAGGCAATAGCAATACCTACCGGAGAAGGCTGTTTATCCTTTAGCTGCGTTACAACGAACGCCACTTGCTTCATATCAGGCGACATGGTCGGAAAGGAACAGAGTAGATCGGAGCTGGGTTCAAGCTCCAAGTCACGCAGAAGATAACTCTTGGTATCGTAGAAACTAAGCCGCCACTTGGGCATCATCGCATTGACCGTGTTGGCATTGCGATCATGAACGAACAAGACACGGCTGCCGTCGCGACTGAATTCCGGCGATTGTCCCCCCATCGTCTCGGTGATTCCCTCAAACCAGTTGTTGGTGGAATCGGCTTCGGCGTAGAACAGATCGTAGAGCTTGTGTTGTCCGCCGCCGCCGTCCGGATATTTCAGCGAAATATCGCCACGACGGACGAACGCCAATCTCTTGTTATCCGGAGACCAGCTCATTCGGCCTATGGCGTTGCCGATGCCGGCGACAAAGGGGCGCTGGTTGGAGCCGTCCGATTCCATCAGCCAGATGTCGCCACTACGAAGGAAGGCGATCGTGGAACCCTTCTTGATACTGTTACCGGCCACTGCTGCGGCAGCGAGGGCGAATACCAGTAAGATTAGAATGATGGCAAAGCGTTTCATTTCTCTCCTCAAACTCATTTGTTTTTCTGAAGAACAGTCACCCTATCAATGGTTTTACTCAGAAAAGAGCCATTGTTTCAAATTATCGGTAAGTTATTGATTTGACTTGAGATGTCAACGAGTAAGAATGCTCGCGTCCACTGCCGGACCTTGGTACGAAAGGAAAGAGGACTGCCAGAAGCCGCAACCCTCGAAAGTCTTTCAGAGTGTGCGAGATGGTATCGCTATCTTTTCCCCGGTCGATAAGCGAACTGGTCCTCGGTCATTGATGGCGGAACCGGATAGACACCGGCGCCGCGGCACTTGGAGCAAACAGTCTTGTCAATCTTACGCACTTCGATTCGACCGGTGCCGTGGCAGGCATAGCACTCTTTGCCACCTGCATCAAAACCCTTGCCGTTGCAGACGCTACAAAGGTCCGATGCCTCAGGAGTGGCACAACGATTGTCCATCCAACCTCTGCCCTGGCAATCAGGGCACGATGGAGGACTACCCGGTGAGTTTGACGCGTTCCTGGTCTTGTCGTCTAAAGTCATGTTTGCGACCTCTCTGTTATCTTGGAATCAACCCAGCTTTTCACTGCCGTTAGCACCGTCTCAACCGCTTTCTCCACCGGCGGCGTCATCTGCTCACCGATGGTCTCGACGTCCTGAGCTTCAACGGCAACTACCTGAATATCAGACGGCATCGCCATACCCAACTGTTTGCCTAATTCCAGTGCGGTTGGCAAGTTGATCTGGTGGCTATTAATCAGGTTGTATGACGGAGTTAATATGCCTGCTGGAAAGAAGTGCACTGTGCCCGGCTCGGCCTTACCGGTGATGATCGCATCCACGATCAACACCGCCTCGCGGTCTTTCAGCAAGTCGAGCAGTCCAAAGCCGGCCGTTGGTGCAAATATCACTTCAACGTTGGCACCGAAGCCGTTGCCGTTTAGCCGCTTGGCAACAGCAGATCCAAAGGCGTCGTCAGAGAGAATGTCATTGCCAAGACACAACACCAGCAATGGCTTCAAAAATTCCTCCGCACTACTTGAACAACTTCGCCACTCTCCGCATCATGCACGATTACTTCCAACGGCATTTCACCGGGCAACGTGTGCGTGGCGCATCCGAAACAGGGATCATAGGCACGGAATCCCATTTCAATTCGATTGAGCATGCCATCGGTGACTTTCACGCCCTTCTTGATTAAACCCTCTGCCGCCTTCTTGATCGACATCGATATCGGCGCGTTGTTGTTCGTCGTACCGACGATCAGATTGGCTTCGGTCACGATGCCGTTCTTGTCGGTCTTGTAGTGGTGTGTCAACGTTCCGCGCGGGGCTTCAACAATGCCAATACCTTCGCCGACAATACCTGTCGGAGGGTTCAGTATTTTGTCGGAAGTGATTTCGTCATCCTTGGCCTGCTGAAGTGTTGCTTCAGCCGCAAACACCAACTCAACTACCCGCGCCCAGTGGGTTGCCAGTGTCGAATGAATCGGCGTTTTGCCGGTGCGATCACCTGTCAGGGTCTCGTACATTCGTTCGTATTCCGCTTGTGCCAGTGGCGTCGCCATACCGTCGGCAACGTTGCAGCGTGACAACGGCGTGGCTTTGTAGACGCCCGAGTCCATTCCGTCAACAAGACCCTTCCAGCCCACTTTCTTCAGATAGGGATACTTGAGATAGCTGTAGGGCTCAACATGCTCGGCGACATATTCGAGATAGTCTTTCGGCTCGTATTCGGCATGTCTGCTGCCGTCCGGCGCCGTGACTCTGACCTTGCCATCATAGAAGTTGGTCTTGCCATTGACATCCACCAGACCCATGTTGTAAGTCTTGTGGGTGAACATGTCGGAAAGAATCAGATCGACATATCCCTTGTTCGCCAACACAACATCATTGAGCACCTTGATCGTGAACTTGGCGAATTCCACCATCTGCTCGCCAAGCTTGATGATCTCCTGTTGTTCTTCTTTGGTTACGCGCTTGGAATTGCCCCCGGAATCGCCGTAACCGGATGAACTTTCTTGCC
>CAIVAP010000265.1 GCA_903903945.1 uncultured bacterium
AGCCGAAGTCCGTTACACTCCGACCGAGGGTATCGGTTCGTTGCGGAGAGCGATTCTGCGCTACATGGAGGAGAACTACAACAAGGTCCTGGGCAAGGACAACGTTATCGTCTCCAATGGCGCCAAACAGGCCATTTCTGCTGTGCTGACCACAATCATCAACCCGCTTGATGAAGTCATCATTGTGGCGCCGTACTGGGTGAGCTACCCGGAAATGGTCAAGATGGTTTACGCCAAACCGGTGATTGTCACGCCGGGGGATGGCAGATTCCAGCCGGAGCTTGATGATGTTACCGACATGGTCAGTTCCTACACCAAGGCGATCATTATCAACAGCCCGAACAACCCCTCGGGCGCGGTGTACAAAGCTGACTTCATTGGCGCCCTGGTCGAGTATTGCGAGAAAAAGGGCATCTACTTGATCATGGACGACATCTATCATAAGCTGGTCTCTCCGCCGGCGCAGTGGACGCCGTGCTACAAGTATTCGCAAGTCGATCCCAACCAGTCGAAACTGATCGTGATTAACGGCGTGTCAAAGCTTTATGCCATGACGGG
Source organism: uncultured bacterium (assembly GCA_903903945.1). Classification (GTDB taxonomy): domain Bacteria; phylum Zixibacteria; class MSB-5A5; order CAIYYT01; family CAIYYT01; genus CAIYYT01. The sequence goes on from CAIVAP010000265.1 coordinate 559, forward strand.
CTACCGCATCGGCTGGACGATTGCCAGCAAGCAAATTGTTGATACGATGGTGAACGTGCAGGCCCAGACAACGTCTTGCCCGCCGTTATTATCACAGGTTGCGGCAGTCGGAGCGTTGACCGGTCTGCAGAGCGGCGTGGAGAGCCTGCGTCTGACTCTGGAAAACAACCGCAAGGTTATGATTCAGGAACTGAACGCATTTGAAGGCGTGAAACTGATTCCGCCGGACGGCACGTTCTACTCGCTCCCCGATTTCCGCGCCTACAGCAATGATTCGGTCAAGCTGTCCAGGATGCTACTGGAAAAAGTATATGTCGTTGCGGTTCCGGGCAAGGAATTCGGCATGGAAGGGCACCTGCGTTTGAGCTATTGCACGTCGGTCAAGGATATCATGGAGGGGGTCGCGCGCATCAAGTGGGCGCTGGATCCGAATTCTCCTAATGAAATCTACATTGGCGACCGCAAGCTTGTGAGGGACTGGAAATGATAGGCAACATCTGGAACATAAAGACACCGGCTCATGATATCGCACAAGCTCGCGCCAGCGAATTCAAACTGAGCAATCATGGCCTGAGTAATCTTGGCGTTGTGTATTGGAATCTGACCTCGGCGGCCCTCTATGGCGAGGCGTTGTTCCGTCGCGAAGGGACTCTGGCGCACATGGGACCGCTTGTAGTCAATACCGGCAAGCACACGGCACGCGCCGCCAATGACAAATTTATCGTCCGCGAAGCAACCACCGAGAACAACATCTGGTGGGGTCAGTACAATCGTCCTTTCAGCGCCGACAGATTCTCGGCCGTCTATGAACGGTTGCAGGCCTATATCCAGGGACACGATCTGTTCGTGCAAGACTGTTATGTTGGCGCCGACCCGAACTACCAGATGCCGATTCGCGTCATCACCGAATTTGCCTGGCACTCGCTATTCGCCCGCAACATGTTCATCAAGATCGACGACTTGGACAGACTGAAACGGTTTACGCCCGATTTCACTATTATCGCCGTTCCGACCTTCCAGGCGATGCCTTCGATAGACGGCACACTTTCTCCGACCTTCATCCTGCTCAATTTCGAGCAGCGTTTAGTGATCATCGGCGGATCTGCGTACGGTGGCGAGATCAAGAAATCGGCGTTTACGATTCTGAACTATCTGCTGCCACTGCGGGGCATCATGTCGATGCACTGTTCGGCCAATGTCGGCAAGGAGGGCGATTCGGCGCTGTTCTTTGGTCTTTCCGGCACCGGCAAAACCACGTTGTCCGCCGATCCCAGACGTAACCTGATCGGCGATGACGAACACGGTTGGAGCGATGAAGGCGTGTTCAATTTCGAAGGGGGCTGCTACGCGAAGGCAATCAACCTGTCCGCGACGGCGGAACCGGAAATCCATGCCTGCACGCGCCGTTTCGGTACGATCCTCGAAAACGTCATTTACGATCCTGTCACACGCAAGCTTGACCTCGATGATGACGAGCGCACCGAGAATACACGCATCTCGTATCCGCTCGAATACATCGCCAACGCCATGCCGGAAAAACGGGCCGGTCATCCGAAAAACATCATCATGCTCACCTGCGACGCGAGTGGTGTGATGCCACCCATTGCGCGGTTGACCCCCGATCAGGCGCTATATCATTTCATCTCCGGCTACACGGCGAAGGTCTCCGGCACTGAGATCGATATGGGCAAAGAACCTGAAATCACTTTCTCGGCCTGCTTCGGCGCGCCCTTTATGGTGCATCATCCGGCCTACTACGCCGACCTACTCAAGAAAAAAATCCAGCGGCACAATGTCAATTGCTGGCTGGTCAATACCGGTTGGGTTGGCGGACAATACGGCGTGGGACGACGCATCAGTATCAAATACACTCGCGCGTTGCTCGAGGCCGCCTTGACCGGCGCTTTGGACAAGGTCGAGTACTACCAAGACGAAGTGTTCGGCTACAGCGTTCCCAAAACCTGTCCGAACGTCCCCGATGATGTCTTGTACCCCTGGAAGAGTTGGCCCGACAAAAAGTCTTACGACCAGAAGTACAGACAACTGGCGTCGTTATACCGCGAGAACTTCAAGAAGTACGCCGACGGTTGTTCACCGGAAGTCTGTGCCTGCGGACCGAAGTTGTAGCATAGCCCCTTGTGGGCGTTGATTGAAATGCGCGGTTATCGTACGCCGTCAGGAATCCCTTCCTGACGGCGTTTTTGTTTGCGCGGTGAATTGTTGACATTGCTAAACGGAGTTTGTATTGTGAGGATAGGGAACTGAGAGCTAGCGCAAAGAAGAGATGTCACGACTGAAACGGTCTTGAGCTACACGTTTAGTGCGGAAAGAGCGGCAATTCGCAAGGATCTAGAATGAGAGATAGAATGTTTGTGATTGCAGGCGTGGTTATGATCATGGCCATGGTAATATCTACCAAGGCAGTGGCTGGTCCACCGGTCAAGTTTCAGGTTCCCAAGAGATGGACGAATCTCCACGAAGAAACATCTGATTCGACCTTCAAGAATCTTTATTTAGTCAAAGCATTTCTGCATGATAAAAAGGAATACTATGCCAATGCGCTGATAGCGGGATGGAAAGTTCCGGACGCTATCGGATTCTCATACGTGGATCAAATGATTCAGCACAACGTTTCGGACTCCGGCTGGATAGTCGTCGGCATTCAAGATGGGCCATTTTGGAAAACGTACCTTACTGAAACTTCCATTGGAGGGGCTCTTTACATCGGGTTGTTTCGCGCCGGTATCAAGAACGGATGGTTCGCGGAGTTATTTGTTGCGTTTCCTGTAGTTCCCGGCGGTGCTCTTGACTCCCTTAAGACCAGGATATTGACAATTGACACACTCGCGAATTGGCAGGAGGAGTATCGCGGCATTGGAGTAGATTCCGGTACAGTAGACAAATATATAAACGATTTTAATGAGACCTGCAAAACTCTGCGTATTGACCACCTTGATGAGTTCAAAACCTCGCTTATCGTGTCGCCATTACCTCGAGGGTATGATCAACGTTGGCTTACACGTCGCAAGGAATAGCGCATAGCAGAATTTGTTCTGCCTATCGATTGCTTCCCCATTTGCTTCCCCAGAGCGCAACTGACGTCAGGTCACTTTGTACCCCACCCAGCGGGTGGGAGATTCGTCTGACCTGAATACGTGTCCGAGGGGATTCCTTGTCCATGACGGCCGGGTCCCGGCGAGTCTTGTGTGCCGATGATGCAGCCAATGTCGTGAAACCCACCCGTTGGGTGGGTTACAACTTCTTGTGCGCCGTCAGGAATCCTTCCTGACGGCGTTTTTGTCTATATTAGGGGAGATATTAGAGCCGTCACCGCTAATGCGCCATCGGACGCACTGCGACTGCTCTGCCAAAGGCCCCAAAGATACAGGCGGCGTCGTTGTTTGATGGACGGCCGAATCGGACATTGAGCGGGAGCGGTTCCGGAAAACAGGGATGGCTGGCGTAGCTCCAACCCGAGTAAAACATCACGATCGTGTCTCTCTCTATAACCAATGTCGGCGCCATCATACCCCAGGCATCAAATTCGACTTGGGGCGCGAGCAGATTGATCGCGTTGCTGAAAGTCGTACCATTTTTGGATGTGAAGTATTCTATCTTCTCTTGCTTATGAAACTCGCCGTTACCTGCTGCGGTCGCGAAAACATAGTAGGCGCTATCGAAGTATTTGACTTCGGGGATATTGGCATTAGGCAGGATGTAACCGCTTGATGCCTCGATAAGTGCGAGATTGGTGCCAAACACCGCCCGAGCCAGACCTAAGCCGAGAATCTGCTGACCTGGCGCTTCCGCCGGCAATTGCGGGTTTGACAGACGCAGTCCAACATAGAAAAGCTCCAGTCGGTTATTGCGAATCACCACGCTCGGCTCCTGTGTGTTGTTGTCGAACGCCGAAGCGGTAGTATTGTAAGGCAGCAGTGGCTGTGGCAGGCGAACAAACTCGGCATTGTCATCCAGCATGGCTTGACGAAGTGTATGACCATGCAGATTCAAAGTGGCGGCGCCTATCTGGTAACGCTGAGGGAATGGTTGCCCGTTGAATGTCCCTGTGGCCGAATAGAACAGGTAGACTGTGTCGCCAAGCACGGCAACATAGGGCGTCTCAAGATCGCCGCTTTGCCATGCCTCCGGGCCGGGCAGCACGACGGGACGGCCTCGAAATTGCCAGGTAAAACCTCGGTCGGCCGAGAAGGCATAGCCGACGGACGCGACCACGTGCATGATGTCGCAGGCGGCCATATTGGCTACATCCCAGGAGTAGTAGTAACTGCCCGACGCTTTGCAGAAGTAGGATGTATAAAACAGATGATAACCTTCCGCATCCGCGATTACACACGGATCGGTAGGGAAGATCGGCCAGCCCACTCGACCGGACAGGACTACCGGCTCGGTCGCCGGCTCACGGCCGAAGGTCAACGACGTGTTGTCTGACCCTCCGCCAGTCCCCTTGCTGTCCTTGCCACAGGCCCATTGCAAGAGCGTCGCGCCGCTGATAACGATGGTCAATGCCGTGATTTGCCAAAGTTTCATGTCTCTTTCCTCCCATGAAGGTAGCGTCTTTGTATGCCAGTTTGTTGTGAATTATTGCGCATTGTGGAGTTCATTTTCTCTATAAGGAGCAACTCCCGTGCCGGATAGGATATCCCTTCTGTCACTGTGAGTTAGCAATTCCTCCCCGTGTATGTTTCGTGGATTCACGTTGAGACACAATCAAGCCCCTGTGTGGTTTCGACACGGCTCTTGACCACTTTATAACCCACCCAGCGGGTGGGAGATTCCCCGCGCCGTCAGGAATCCTTCCTGACGGCGTTGTTGTTTGTGCAGTAAATAGTTGACATTGCGGGGCGTAGTTTGTATTCTACGGACCGGGGACTGGGGAATTACCAAGAAGAAGAGAGATCAAAACCGAACCGGTTTTAACCCACAGGGCAGAAACCTCGATCAAGAGATAGGTGGGAATGAAGAAGAGCATAGGTTGCGTCGTTGTAATCGCGTTAATTCTTGTGCTGGGTGTCTGGTCAGCTTGGAGTGACTACACTTGGCAGCAGAGAGTAACTACTCCGTATCAGGATGCTGGATGGGTTGTCGTAGATAGACAAGCGAATTACGTCGATCCGATTCATCCATGGACTATCTTCAAATGTCCAGTTGTCCGCGTAGCGCTTGTCCACCCGGATAGTGTCGTGCGAGTTCTGGACTCCTTAGTAGTAACAAACGTTCTGTGGATCGATCACAAGGGACTTGATGAAACGGTGGTTGATGCCTTTCCTTTCATCTTTGATTGCATCAGAAAGAGGTGTGCGTTTGTCGATACACTGAAGCTGGCAACTGATCTGGATTGGAGGGAACTAAGCAATTCTGCTGACTCAAATACTTTCCGGATGCTTTGCGCCAGTTCACAACCATAGCTTCGCAGGTCGGCGATCCCAGCGAAGCGCCGAACCCGACACTCTCCCGTGAATCGACTCGCCATCAACTTTTTGTAGCGCCTCACTGCAAAAACATTCCCCAGACCAGTTAGTAGAACGCTGGTTGCGGCACCGAAGGTCACCCCGGAGTGCTCTGTGGGTCGGGTGATTAGCGGCAGCTTCGTAGGTCGGCGTTCCCAGCGAAGCGCGGAACCCGACACTCTCCCACGAATACCCCCCCCCTTTTTGTAGTGCTGTTGTAGATAAATCACCCCCACCCCAGTTAGTAGAACGCCTGGTTGCGGCACCGAAGGTCACCCCGGAGTGCTCTGCGGGTCGGGTGATTAGCGGCAGAGTGTGCACGACGTTCGCCCTGAGCCG
>CAIVAP010000266.1 GCA_903903945.1 uncultured bacterium
ACTAACTTTTGAAGCAGGTTAGTGGACGTCAGGCGGCTGCCGAGAGGGAGCCGCCTTGCTCGTTGCTCGGTTATCCGCTCAGAGTCTTTTTCGCGCGCCGTTCCAACAGTTCCATCATCTTCACCAGCTTCAGCCGGTTGTAGCGTTGCAGCATTACGAGATAGATGTTCAGGAGGACTACCAATCCCAATAGCATGCCGCCGGACTTGTACCCCTTCAAGTAGATTGCACGTCCAATGAAGAAGGTGATGAAGATCAACGCGAGGTGCATGATTTCATTAAAGCGCGACCACGCTTCGGTTCTTTGAATCGATTTGATCGATAGAGGATTAGTCACGAAGTAGGTGTAGAGCGCTTCCTTTTTGCGCAGCGCCAGTACAAATGCGCCAACCGTTGCCAGAATAACCTGCCTGAAGATTTCGATACCCAGCATCTTGTAGACGAATCCGGTACGTTCGAAACTTTTGGGCATGAAGTAGAAATCAAGTGCCGTCAGAAGCGGATTTCTGACGGCACCTGTATTGTCAGCGTCGCCTTTCAATCTTTGCCCAGGTATCCTTCAAACCCACTGCGCGATTGAACACGACCTTGCCATTCTTGGAATCAAGGTCAACACAGAAGTAGCCCTGCCGCAAAAACTGATACTTGCCGCCGACAGGCGCGTCCTTCAGCGACGGTTCGACCTTGCCGCCGCTCAACACTTCCAGCGAACTCGGATTCAGGTTTGCCTTGTAGTCCCTGCCCGGTTCGGTCTTGCTGGGATCTTCCGCAATAAACAGCCGGTCGAACATGCGCACTTCGGCATCGACAGCATGTTGCGCCGACACCCAGTGCAATGTGCCTTCAACCTTACGATTGTCCGCCGTGCCGCCACCACGTGACTCGGGATCATAAGAACAATGCAACTCGATCACTTCACCGGTCTTGTCGTCTCTAACCACCTTCTGGCAAGTGATATAGTAGGCGTGTTTTAATCTGACTTCGCGCCCGGGCGCAAGTCGGAAGAACTTTTTGTGCGGCTCTTCGCGGAAATCATCCTGCTCGATATAGATGACTTTGGAAAATGGTACCTTGCGCGTCCCGGCATCGGCGGGACGTTCCGGATTGTTGATCGCCTCGAGTTCCTCAACCTGCCCGTCGGGATAGTTGTCGATTACTACTTTCAATGGCCGCAGCACTGCCATCACGCGCGGCGCGACCAGATTTAGATGCTCACGCAGGCAGGCTTCGAGAAGCGCGATATCCACCGTGCTATCGGCTTTGGCGACACCGATTTTGTCGGCAAACAGACGAATCGACTCCGGCGTATAACCGCGGCGACGCAGCCCGCAGATCGTCGGCAGGCGCGGATCATCCCAGCCGTTGACGTAGTTCTCTTTCACCAACTCCAGCAGGAGACGCTTGCTCATGACCGTGTAATTGAGATTCAACCGCGCGAATTCGATCTGTTGCGGATGGTGAATTCCCAACTGATCGATGAACCAGTCATAGAGCGGACGATGATCCTCAAACTCCAGAGTGCAGATCGAATGCGTAATCCCTTCTAGGGAATCACTCTGCCCGTGCGCCCAGTCGTACATCGGGTAGATGCACCACTTGTCGCCTGTACGATGGTGTGTGGAGCGCACGATACGGTACAGGATCGGGTCGCGCATATTGATATTGCCCGATGCCATATCAATTTTCGCGCGCAGTGTTTTCGCGCCGTCAGGGAACATGCCGGCGCGCATTTTCTGAAACAGATCCAGATTCTCTGCAATCGTCCTGTTGCGATAGGGGCTGTCTTTACCAGGGGTTGTCAATGTGCCGCGATGCTCGCGGATTTCGTCGGCGGTTAGATCACAGACGTACGCCACGCCCTTCTTGATCAGTTGAATGGCATATTCGTAGAGCTGTTCGTAATAGTCCGATGCATACAACTCGCGGTCTTCCCAGTCCCAGCCGAGCCAGCGGACGTCCTCTTTGATCGAATCCACGTACTCAAGCTCTTCCTTGATCGGGTTGGTATCATCGAACCGCAGATTGCATTTGCCGCCGTAGTCGCGCGCGAGACCGAAATTCAGGCAAATCGACTTAGCATGCCCGATATGCAAATATCCATTCGGTTCGGGCGGAAACCGCGTATGCACCCGCCCCTGATTTTTGCCGTTCTTCAAATCCTCATCAATGATATCGCGGATGAAATTTGATGGCCTAATGCCTTCCGTTGCCATTGTATTTACCTTCCATTGTCAATCTTCGATTTCTGTAGCGGCAACCCTTGCGGTTGCCCGCATACGAAATCCGCCGATTCACCGTAGGGGCAACCCCATGTGGTTGCCCACTTATACCGCACAACACCCGCCTTGCTCTAGCTGCCACAATACGAAATTCTTTATCGGCTGGTAAGGGAATTTTGGACAGACTTTGGCGTCAGGCAGCGTGTATCCGGCAGCTTTTCGGCAGTTCATCCCAGGTTCGGCCGTCGAGAAGACGACCATTGCGTTTCTTCTGGACACCGCCCCATTGCTTGAAGAAAAACGGTACGTTGGCGGCCACGCACTGGTCGCGAATTTCGCTGACCCAAACCTGATCCATTGGGCGCGCTTTCGGTCCCGACTCGCCGCCTACAATCACCCAGTCAATGCCTTCAAGATTCATGCTGGGCAGGGGGCCAAGCAGCGGCTCGAGCGACAGGAATTTGGTTCTGGCGTGCGTTTCCCGCAGGTGATCGATACGCCACAACACGCTTTCATTCTCGACACTGACTCCCATCCAGACATTGGCAGGCCAGTCGATTCGCGGATCAAGTTTAGGCAGCCGTTTAGCGCGTTTGGTCAGTACCTGAAAGGTGTGCCAGTGGGCGCGGCGCATGACGTCAAACACTTGCATGATGTACTGAGCAGGCACTTCCGGATGGAACAGATCACTCATCGAATTGACGAAGATCATCTGCGGCGATCTCCAGAGAAGCGGTTTATCCAGCACATGTGAATGCATTGTCAACTTGAATCCGTTGGCATAATTCGCCTGCCCCATGGCCTTAAGCCGCCTCGCCATCCGCTCGGCATAGCAGTGCTCGCAGCCATCGCTAACCTTGGTACAACCCGTCAACGGGTTCCAGGTTGATTCAGTCCATTCGATTGATGATTTGGCCATGCGTACCCATCATGTTTTATGGGAACAGTATCACTGTTTTGGTAGTAATACGGCAAGTCTTTCTTTTCTTTGAGTTCACATTAGCTGTCTCGACCAAGACTTGCCCTCGGTCACAAAGCATCTGGACAGCGCGAGTATAGTTGGCTCTTAGATATTCCGCCCCCGAGGCCGGGATATGAGCTCGATATATCTCATCCACGGTAGTCTTCCGACCTGAGAAGTCTGCCCGCAAGACATCCGCGAGAACCTCTAAAGGGTCGCTCAGTAGAATAGGAATTTGGTCACGTCTCGCTGATGGATCAAACACGAAGCTGGGGACGCCGTTGGCGTCCGAAGAGCTCTTGCGTGCAAGAATTGGGCGCATCTTCTCCAGTCCTTTGAAATCCTTTGACACAAACACCAGGTAATGGCTCGTGCCTATACCCCCCTTCTTTAGGAATCTGAATTTGCTAACATAAGTGCCGCCCTTCTCCCTGAGAGCACCTACCAACTCCCGCATAATCAATGGTTCTTTCTCCGACTTTGACACCTTCTTCAACTCAATCCTGAGTTCATCGGCTTTCGCTCTGCCGAACAAGTCGTCCACTCTTTCCCGCACCGTGTCATTGTGAACAGCTGCCTGTATCCGGTTGTAGTTGAAGAAGAAGATGCAGTCGCAGCCCCAGTCTTTCAATACTGACCACAAAAGGCGAAGAGACACGCCTTTGTAGCCCCAAGGATCAAGAAACAGAAGAGTTGGCGCGAGTTTCATGTTTTCGAAAACCCGAGCGAGATCGTCGCCCACTTCACCACAGAACACTTGCGGCTGGTACCGAAGTCTCTCAATGCCGTCGACCTTCCTAATCTCCTCACGCAGCTTCTGGATGGACCGCTCATCTTTGTCATTGAAGACAGAAACGAAGTGTGGTGCAATCTCGTGTTCCCGTATTGCGATCTCAAGGACTTTCAGCGGAGTCGATGGCATTCCGTCCTCGAAGATACCTTGTCCTGCGAACAAATCTATGTACACAATCTTGCTCGCGTCTTCTCGGTGATTCCGCCTTGCGACAGCAATCATTATCTTCGACCAAGCAATGAAGTATTCGGTCACGATCTCCATTTTCAGTTTGGACTGCTCGGACCGCGCGCTGAAAAACTTATCTCTCTTCATTGACTGGCTTCTCATCTCCCTCAGTAATCGTTGGCCGCACCAACCAAGTCGTGTAATTCTTCGATTCTGCGGTCCACTCTGCTTTGAGAACAAAATGGAGACACAAAACAACAAACACAATCACATTATTCTGAATCGCCCCTGTCCCCCCCCCAACATTCGCCTTGCCTTCCCCTTTCTCCCTACGTATCATCTTGACTGAACCGCGCATGTGAGGCAGGGACTTGTACGTCATGGATAAGATTGCCAAACCCCGAAAGGACACGACCGTGAAAGGGAACCTCGACTTTATCTTCCGACCCCAATCAATCGCCGTTATCGGCGCCACCAATCGCAAGGGGTCAATCGGCCGCGAACTGCTGCATAACATCATCGACTACGAGTTCGAGGGCAAAGTCTTTCCGGTCAATCCGACGAAATCGGTCATTCATTCGATCAAGTGCTATTCGACTATTCTCGATGTTCCCGATAAGGTCGATCTGGCGGTCATCGTCGTGCCCAAGGAACCAACGCTGGATGTCGTCGCGCAGTGCGGCGAGAAGGGGGTCAAGGGCATTCTGATGATAACTGCCGGTTTCAAAGAGACCGGTCACGCCGGCGCTGAACTGGAATTGAAAGTGTTGGAGACGGTCAAGAAATACGGCATGCGCATGATCGGCCCCAACTGCTTTGGCATTGTCAACGCCGATCCCAAGGTACATCTCGACGCCACCTTCTCCAAAATTCGTCCCAGCTTCGGTAAAATCGGACTGATCTCGCAATCGGGCGCGATGGGGGAGGCGATTCTGGCGCAAGCGCAGGATGTCCATATAGGTATATCGATGTTCGCCTCGATCGGTAACAAGGCCGACATCAATGAAAACGACATGCTTGAATACTGGGGAGATGATCCGACCGTAGAGGTCATTCTTCTATACTTGGAAAACTTTGCCGAACCGCGCGGGTTTACGACTCTGGCGCGCCGCATCACTCGCAAAAAGCCGATCGTCATCGTCAAGTCCGGCAAGACCACCAAAGGCGCCGCCGCGGCTTCATCACACACCGGCGCGCTGGCGGGGCTGGATGTTTCGGTTGAAGCGCTGTTCGAACAGACCGGAATTATCCGAGTTAAAACCATTGAAGAGATGTTTGATGTTGCCAATGGGTTAGCCAAAATGCCCGTGCCCAAAGGCAACCGCGTGGCGATAGTCACCAATGCGGGGGGGCCCGGTATTCTCGCGACTGATGCGCTGATCGGCGCTGGTATGAGACTGCCGGAATTTTCGCCCAAGACTGTCAGCGCCATCCAGCCGATTCTGCCTCAGGGGACACCGGTTAATAATCCTCTCGATCTTGTGGCCGGCGCTACTGGTGTCGAGTTCAAGAAGGCGCTGTCGTTTGTCGTCAAGGATCCTAATGTCGATTCGGTCATTGCTATCTGCGTACCGCCGGTGACAATCGATCAAACTCTGGTGGCTGACGCAATCATCGAAACCTCGAAGATCACCAAATTGCCGCTATATGCCTGCTTCATGGGGGTTACCTACGGCACCGGCGCTTTCGAGCGGCTTAAGGAGCATGGCATTCCGGCAATGATCTTCCCCGAGTCGGTCGCGACTACGCTGGCTCTGATTGACGAATATCGCCGCTGGCTGTCGCGCCCCGAGGGAAAGTTGGTCAAGGTGCACGGCGATAAGAAGAAGGTCGCGGCTATCATCAAGAAGCACCGACAGGAACAGAAAGAGGCTGTCATCGGTGACGAGGCTCTTCAGATACTGAGTTGCTATCAGATCCCGGTCGCGTCTTACAAGTATGCTTTCAGCAAAGAAGAAGCCGGCAAAATCGCCGCCAAGATTGGTGGGCCGGTTGTGATTAAGGTCAATACGCCGTTCATTCTTCACAAAACCGAATACGGTGCGGTTGCGGTTGATTTGCGTACGCCAACGGAAGTGGTCAGTGCTTATGCCGATATGGAAAAGCGCATCACAAAGGCCTTCCCCAAGAGCAAGGAGCAGTTTTCGGTCGTCGTGCAGGAGATGATTACCGGCGGTGTCGAAACCGTAATCGGCATGACCACCGACCCGTCGTTTGGCGCCTTGATCATGTTCGGTCTCGGTGGTATCTATGTCGAGGTTATGAAAGATGTCTCGTTCCGTATTGCGCCCTTGACCGATCTGGATGCTCGCGACATGATTGAATCTCTCAAGGGTTACAAACTGCTGACCGGTTTCCGTGGGTCAAAGCCGGTCAACATCGCTTCGGTAGAAGACTCAATATTGAAGTTGTCGCAATTGGTGCTCGATTTCCCCGACTTCGCCGAGATCGATATCAATCCGTTCATCGTCTCTGCCGAAGAGCACGCCACCAAGGCCGTCGACGCGCGGTTTGTGCTGGCGAAAGCGAAATAGCCTTCACGTTTTCCTAAGATTTGTAGGGGCGCACGGCTGTGCGCCCCATTCCTCTGATGCAACAATTCTTAGGGGCACCTTGCCGCATGTCCATATCTGCGACTAACCTGTGTTGATCTAGTAAGAATTCCAGTAGTCTCGTGTTATGTAGAGCATATCAGCATACATGTCGGGGCCATCGTACCCCCATGTCCGTGTAGTCCTCGTACCATCAAAATTGAAGAATATTATAGTCGGGTAGTTGCTGGCATGGAAAACCTCGCGCGCCGCTGTAGAACAGCTTATTGTCGAGTCACCGACAACAATCAGGCTGTCGGCGTCTGCATCAATAATGCAAGCATTATACCAGGCATTGATCATTCCCATTACCAGGGAATCTTTCAGTGTCACGAGCCGAAGAGAGTCGCACGATGCGCACGTCGAGGCCATAACAATGAGCATCGTAACCGGCTTCTTGTCGGGGACCGCGCCATATATTGCTGCGCTACTGACCCACGAAATACTCCCCGCTCGCGGAAGCTCGCCAATCTCGTCTTTGGTTGCTATACTTCGCTCGGTACAGCCGACACAGAGCGCCAGCAGCATAGCTAACAACGCAAGGCAGTATAATGATTTGTAAGCATTCATCTGGCCACCATTAGTGAAGAAGCAATCCAATTCGTAACGGAATCCACTCAGCCCAGATCGGCGAATCCGTGAAGCTGGTGCAATAAGTGATTTCCATATAGCCGTTCAGGTGCTTGGAAAGGTAGACCTCAAAACCGGCACCGCCTTCAAGACCGATCTGCGAGTTCGGATATGCAGATTGTCGATACGTTCGTACTGACCTCTGAGACACAATTTTGTATTGCACAGTATACTCGCCGAGGGTCAGACGGTACCAGCCCATTCCACCAAAGAAGTATGGCGAGAACCAAGAGGTTCTTGTGGGTGCCGTGAGATTGATCTTGACTCGACAATTGCCGGTGATGATTGTTGCCGAGTTGCCCTCAACTCTGACCCACGGGTAGTAAGAAGCTAACTTACTTCGCGCAATCACTGCCTTAGCATCAAAGGGCAGATGACTGTAGCTGAAAGCACCTCCGATAGTAAGCCATGGCGTTATGGGATAGCCGATACCGCCACCGATATGCCAGCCGCCATTCCAGGAGTCGTTGAGAATCTTGGGCTGCGAAGGGAGCGCAACACCCGTTGAGATCGAGTATATTGGTCCTTTCGACTGCGGATATGCAGTGGCGACAAAAGCCAACAAGCAGAAAATCACTAAGAATCTGAGTCTCAACGAGACCTCTCTCTTACGAAACCGAATATCGCAACGCCTGTTTGCAACGACGCGTGCCAAAAGACTCAAAACCGTATTTCTGGGGACAATGATAATGTCTGACGAGGTCAGGCGCAAGTACGAAATTACGAGCGAACAATCGACTTCAGGTAGGATGAGCGATCATGTTACGCAGACAGGATAACCTACTTCTTCCCCGCACGTTCGTCGACGATCATTTGCCGGACATCGGCAATGCCGGGGAATTTGGGATCGAGCGAGGCTGTCTTATTAAGCATTTCGTCGGCCTTGTTGAAGTTGCCCATCTGCAGATAAGCTGATGCCAGATTGAAATACCCTGCCGGATTGTCCGGCTGTATCTTGACGACTCGTTGGAATTGCTCGATAGCCAGATCCAGCTTGTTCTGTCGCGCGTAGACCTGCCCCAAGTTGGCGTGCGCCTCCACCGAGTTCGGCACATACTTCAGGAAGCGCTGATATTGCTCCGCCGCTTCCATGCGCATATCGGCAGCCAGATAGCAGCCCGCTTTGAGAAAGATCGCGCTGTAGTCGGTCGTGTCTGCCTCGAACGCTTGTTCGTACAAATCTGCCGCTGTGGCATACTCGTCCAGCTTGACATGCACGTATGCGTATTCGTGGTACGCCCAAGCCGCCTTGGGGTTCTTCTTAATCTCCGCAACCGCCAGACCAGCAAGATCCTTGAGACGGTCGCGCTTGTGGTAGATTCCAGCCGCCGCCTTTTTGGGTCGATCATCGTTTGGATCAACGGCCATTGCGCGCCGATAGTAATCGACGGCCGATGAGTCTTTGTTCTGCAAAGCACAGGCATTGCCCAGATTGGTGAAGACGGCCGCTGAACGCGGATTGAGCATTGCCGCCTTGTAAAAATCCTGTTCGGCCTCGGCGTACTTGCCCGTGCCGTAATAGGCGCTCCCCATAAACATGAATCCCTCAAAATCTGCATTAACTCGTGGCGATAAGCCGGGAATATAGGCAATGCCATTGCACACGACCAGCGCGGCAACCAATACTGCCAACCAGCGATAGAACCTGCTGTAGCTGCCTTCTCTGTAGAACTGGACTAGCGTCCAGAACCCCGCGGCAGACCAGATTGTTGTGATCGGCACCAGCATCGCCCGATATCGCGAGGTTACGGTAAACAGCAGCATTATCAAGACATAGGAGAGTACGTATCCTATTAGTACACACTGCCTCTTGCTGCGACGTAAAGGAGAGCCGGCTACCAGCGCCGGCAGCGCCAAGGGGAGTAATATCCCGAACGGAAACGCGATCAGCTTCTCCCACAACAAGTATCTGAGCACACCGCTCCGCTTGGCGAAGAAGTAGACCTCCCTATCCTTTGGAATCTCGTAACCGGTGATCAGATAGGCAACCTTGCGCATCTGCAGTCCGATCCACGACAGCGGCTGAGTGAAGATGTACTTGAATCCTTGTCCCAGCCAATAGCCGCCGGTCTCGGTCGCAGTCAGCTTCCTGCCCGTCTGCTGAATGGCGAGCGCCGAGGCAACGTCAATGCCCGGCTGCGCATCGGTGAGCGTACCCGGCAGAACCGGCTTCCCGCCGTCAGACTGCGTGTTGTTCCCGGCTCCGAAATTAGCGCCGCCATACGTCTCAAAGACAACTGTCTCACCACCTGCGATAGCATTGTGCGCTGCCGCCGGCACAAGCACAATCAGGATTCCAATCACGAACGGCATTGTCTGCTTGATCCACTCCTGTCGATTTTGCGACAACCGTTGGTGAATCCATAGCACAACTATCGGCGCGAGAAGCAGAATTGCCGGATGTGCCGCGGCTGATAGGCCGAGCAACAGTCCGGCTGTGAACAGTTGGGACGGCTTTCGACTCTCTTCGTAGACGGTCAACAGCCAAATTGCGATCAGATTTAAGGTGAGTGCCAGCGTGAAGGGGAGCAGATCGCCGCCGAAGAAGATCAGCGGGCCACACAGTGCCGCCGCCAGACCCGCCGTCACCGCAATCTTGTTCGCGTAGTAGCGGCGCGCAATTATATAGACCATCACACAGGCGAACGCGCCCAGAATACTCTGCAGAAGCAATGGCATGAAAAGCGCCTGCCCAAAGACCCAGTAGTAGAGGGCTAGCAAGTAGGGGTAGAGCGGCGCTCTGAACAATATGGCATCGCCGACCGTCTGTCCGGCGGCCAGCTTGCTGGCAAGCTGATAGTAGGACAGCGAATCGGGAGCGAGGTAGTTGAACAGGGGGGACGCTTGAATACTCAGAAGGTGGAGCAACCGTGGCAGGAAGGCGACCACGAATACAATCACACCCCACATTGTGGGACTAAGACCTGTTCTTTTCTTTCCCGCGTTGCGCGCTGTCATAACCTTAATAAATACCAAAGACTGCTCAGCAAATCAAGTGTTAAGTACCTCCCAGTTAATTGTGTTATACACAAAAACCTTGCCATCGTCTATAGTGTGTTTATCTTGCCTTTGTGGCGGCGTCCTGTTATATCCACATTCCCTTCTGTGCCCGCATCTGCAGCTACTGCGATTTTTATCGCGTCCTGCACGATCCGGCAACGGAACAATCTTTTGTCGCGGCGCTTCTCGGCGAGATGGCGTTGCGCCTGTCGGACGAAAGGGGTCTGCCCGCGCCGCTGACCACGCTTTACTTTGGTGGCGGTACGCCGACGACACTCTCCGAGCAATCCTGGCGTCGCATTTTTGCCACCGTTGGCAACTATTTCAGTTTTGGTGAAACCGCGGAGATTACCGTGGAAGCCAATCCCGAATCAGCGACTGCGGAAAAGCTACAGCTTCTGCACGAACTCGGTGTCAACCGCGTTTCATTTGGCGCGCAGTCTTTCAGCACCGCCAATCTTGAACGCCTCGGTCGCATCCACAACGTCGAACAAATCGCTTTGGCGGTGCAAAACGCGCGACAAGCGGGCATTGCCAATGTCTCGCTTGATCTAATCTATGGCCTGCCGGATGAGACTGATAGCAGTCTCGATCTCGATCTGAAGGCGGCCACTGCACTAACGCCACAGCATCTGTCGTTCTATGCGCTGACACTCGAGGGTGAAGTCCCGTTGCGCCATCAAGTCCAACGCCAAGAAGTCTCTTTGCCGGACGACGACCACATTGCCAAACGCTATGTCACCGCCATCAATTTCCTCGGCGATCGCGGCTACCAACAATATGAGATTTCCAACTTTGCCCTGCCGGGGCATGAGTGCCGCCACAATCTCGCCTACTGGGAACAACGTGACTACTTTGCCTTCGGCCCCGCTGCAGTGGCGACTCTGAACGGCAAGCGGATTCGCAACGAACCCGACCTCATGGCCTACATCAAGAATTTGTCGGCGGGTCGCCTACCGCCGCACGAAATCGAGCATCTTACCGGGTCAAAACGACTGCTGGAAACGATCATGCTCTCTCTGCGTCTCACCAGCGGTCTCGACGTCACTCTCCTGCGCGACAGCTTCGGCTACGATATCCTCATCAAACGGGGTGATCTCTTGGCGAAGCTGCAAGAAGTTGGCGATGTTATTGTTGCCGACGGTTTCATCCGACTCACCGGGCGGGGGATGTTTCGCTCCGATTTGATAGCCTCGTCGCTTTGCCCTGATTTCGTGTAATGGAGCCGATAAGTTTTTCGTGCACCATGCGTGTGCTTGATAGAGACTCACGTTGCCGTAAGGCCGTACACACAGGATAGGAGATAGTATCGGATGGTCAAAATCACTTTTCACGGTCACTCCTGTTTCGAAATCGACGCCGACGGTCATCACCTTGTGATTGATCCGTTTTTTAGGAACAACCCGCTTTGCAAAGTCAAACCAGAGGATGTCAAGGCAGATTATGTGCTCATATCTCACGGTCATGGTGATCACTGGGGGGACACACCACTTATTGCCTCTCGCAACAAGGCCACTGTGATAGCCAACTTCGAGTTGTCTCAGTATGCATCCAAGCAAGGTCTCAAGTCGCACCCGCTGCATATCGGCGGCAGCGCCAAGTTTCCGTTCGGGTGGGTCAAGCTGACAATTGCTCATCACGGTTCCACTTTGGAGAGTTCCCACGAGCACGGCGGCAACCCAACCGGAATACTGGTCAACATCGGCGGCAAGACGATCTATCATGCCGGCGACACCGGGCTGTTTCTCGACATGCAGTTAATTGGCGAGATGAACCCTATCGACCTGGCGCTACTACCGATTGGCGACAATTTTACGATGGGTCCCGTCGATGCCGCCAAAGCCGTTGATTTCCTGAAGCCGAAAAAAGTCGTGCCGATGCATTACAACACGTTTGACATCATCAAGCAAGATCCTCAGCAGTTCGTTGATTTGCTGCGCGGCAAGCCGGTAGAGTGCATTGTCATGAACTCCGGTGACACTATCGAGCTCTGATTGGTAACGCCTATTTCCGCGGGAGTGTTGAAAAATCCCAGACCGTGTCATTCCGAGGTTTTTCAACAGTCCCCCGCCACTGGGGAATGGCAAGAAGTGAGTACGCTACTTCCTCGCCCCGATTCTCTTTCTGACTTTGTCCCACGACCCCGTGATCAAGAAACTCTCATCCATGTTTCTGACCATCCGCACAAACTTCTCCCATGGCACTGCCAGCGTCAATACTCCCGGCTCTACATAAGGACGCGCCGACACATCAAACATCCCCAATACTCCCCTTGGATGTTCAGACTTGCTCTCGAAATAGGGATGATAGACAATCGAAGAGCATCCGGCGCCGAACGGGGCGATCACACCCTGCGATGATGGCTCGTCAAAGTTCGCCAGCGTAAACAGACCGGAGAGCACGTCGGCTGTGGCAAAGAAGGCGACGATTAATGGTTCATCCCGTTCTTCCAGACGGTCCCAACGCTTGCAGATTAGGTATTCCGCCGGCGCTGTATATGCGGGATGTTGCCGCAATTGCTCCTTAACCAACTCAGGCGTCTTTTTATACCGTTCCCCTTCCACTTCGCCGTCAATGCCATAGGAAAGGAAATACTCGAAATTGGATCGTAGTTGCTGTGAAAAGCCGCAATACCGTTTGCCGCCGGCGCAACCGATCGCCTGGTTCGAAAATGCCAAAGACTCGCCGTGGCGTACTCGGCCCAATTCACCGATAAAGCAACGCCATTCCTTGGGATTCGTGACCTTTGGCGCGCGTCCCTCCTCATTCGAATAGTAGAAAGTGATCGGCAGGTCTGCACCCGCGAAGTACTTATTCCAGCGATCAAAAAAAAGCTCTTTCAACTGCATGTCCATACAACGCCTCGAGAGTTTAGAAATAATCGTTCTCCTTGACAGAAGATACACGCCCGCAACGTTCGAAAGCAAGCGATTCTGAACGCTCATCGTTCCTGCGCACCATTTCCGGACTGTTGAAGAAGTCCGTCTGGCGCTGTCTTGCTGAGTGTCGCGACATTCCAGGCAACAACAATTTTTCAACACTCCCATTTCAGTTTGCTCTGGCGCGTCCCTGAGAACGGTCGCCGATGCAGGGATTATTTGTGGCGACTGCACCGGACTTTGTATAACTTGCCTTTCGATGAACCTCAGGAAACTGTTTCTCTGGCTCGCTCTCGGCGTTGTTGCGCTGTTTGTCGTGGCGGTTGTGCTAATCAAGCTTCTGGTATCGCCGAGCACAGTGGCCGCCCAGATCACGCCACGCCTTGAAGGCATTTTCGACCGCCCGGTAGAGATCGGTAAGGCCGAGTTGACAATCTTCTCCGGTGTCGGCGTGCGTATCCATGACATCAAGGTCCAAAATCCGCCGCCGTTTACGAACATCCCATTGGCAAGTGTCACTGCGATCGACATCAAGCTGGAACTCTTGCCCCTTCTGGTGGGGAGTCTGCAGTTAAAAGAGATCAATATCCTCGGCTGTCAGCTCTACTTGGTGAAGGACTCCACCGGCGCCGGCAATCTGTCGGCCCTGTCGCTGGAGCGCCTGCGCAAGGCAGCACAAGGCGACGACGAAAATGAACTGGTCTGCCGCAGGATCGGACTGCAAAACGGGCGGCTGCTTTTCCGCAATGATTCCACAGGCACTCGCCTGGTGTTGGGTAAGATTGACGCCCACTTGGAGATCGGCGGGGGCACTCAGCCCCAGGTTGAAAGTGATCTGCGCATCGATTCGCTGTTTCTGTGGTCTGGATTTGGCAACTATCTTGTCAGTCCAGGGGCAGGGGAGTTGAGCTGGCAGGGGAGCTATGCGCTGGCTTCCGACTCACTCATCATCAACCGTTGCGACTGGCGTTTCGACAAGATCACCGGGCGACTCGATGGAGCTATCGCCAAACCGGCCAGCGAACCATACTTCAACATGCACGTCATATCCGAACACACGGATTTGGCCGATTGCGATGACTCTCGCATCATCGCGGCTATTCCTGTCCTACGCGACATGCAACTCGGCGGCGACCTTCGCATCGACATCGCTTTGCGAGGGGGCTTCCGCGACAGCAGGACAACGACCGTACGTGGCAAGATTACCGTAACCAATGCTACTGCGAAACTTTCCGACAGTGACGTGACGCTGAAAGCAAAACTGGTGGAAAGCGATTTTAACGAGCAATCGCTCTCCGTGTTCACTCAAGAAGCCACCATCGGCGCGGTGCCGTCACTGTTGCGTGTGGCTGTTGATGATTACCGTGCGCCGACGATTTCCGGCGAACTGCAGCTGTCCTGCGATGCCGACATTCTCGGTCGTCTGCTTGGTCTCGATAGAAGCAAACAGCTTTCCGGTAACGTCAGTGTTTCACTGTCCGGCTTCGTGAAGTCGGCTGAACGTGAGCAAGCGCGACTGTTCGGCTCCGTTTCTTTGGGTGGGCTGTCCTATCGCGACGCCAACGAGAGTCTGGCAATTGACACTCTGAATCTTGATCTCAATCTGACCGGCAACGATGCCGATCTCTCGCGTTTCGAGTTGTCATTAGGCGGCTACAAAGTGCAATTGAACGGCAAACTGACCGACCTTGCTCCTTATCTGGCTTCACAGCGAAAACCGCACAAACGCCCGCGGTTCGATTTTGCCTGTAGCGCCGACTCGTTCGCCCTCGGACTTCTGGCTGAAGGGTATCGAGGCTCAGGTGACACGACGACGATTCTGCGCCTGCTCGATTTCTTCTCCGACTTTGATTCTCACGGATCCCTACAAATCGGCAGCGGTCTTGTCGCCGGCGCCGTGTTTGACGATCTCCAAGCGAGTGTCTCTATCGTAAACCGGATCGTCTCATCCGATTCGCTCACCTGCGATATGTTCGGCAGGACGGCTGACGTCGATGTCGTCGTTGATCTCAACGACCTGCTTGTTCCTGAGTTTGATCTCGACTACGTCGGCGCCGGAATTGAGGCAAACGATTTTCTGACAGGGCTGACGCAGTTTGCGGATCATCTCTATGGTCGCATGGACGTACAGGCCAGCTTCAAGGGCAGAGGACTGTTGCAAGATCAGATCCTATCGTCCTTAACCGTCAACGGCAAAGCTAAGCTGAGCGATGGCAAAGTTGTCAACCTAAACATCGCCGACGTTTTTGTTTCCCGGTTCGGGTTGGATGCTCTGCAACATGGCGAGTTTGACGACCTCCAAACCGGCTTTTCCGTCGAAAACAGGTCTCTCCAGTTCAATCCCCTTACAATCAAGGCGGGCAAACTCGTATATCAGATCGAGGGCGCGGTTGATTTCGACGGCGGCTTCGACTGTCGCGCTACACGCACTCTCTCCAAGGATGATGCGCGTACGCTGTCGGAGCATCCGGATGCCAGTGGTCTTGCGACCGGCCGCAACTTTGGCAGAGCGGTCTTCCGGTTAACCGGAAGCGCCGACACCGCCTTCGTTCAGCTTGAGGCGCTTCTGCCAAAGGATTGAATCCTCGTGCAACATTTGCCGACGATTGTGAATACATGATAAGAGATGACTTCAAAGCTATTTACCGCAACGACCCTGCCGCTCGCGGCCTGGAGCCGATTCTTTATGCCGGTCTGCACGCTATTTTCTGGCAACGGCTGGCGCACCGCCTCTACAAATGGGAGTTGCGCTTTATCGCCCGCCTGATTTCGCAACTGACACGCTTTTTCACCGGCATCGAAATCCATCCCGGCGCAACTTTGGGCAAAGGATTATTTATCGATCACGGCATGGGTCTGGTCGTCGGCGAGACTACCGAGATCGGAGAAAACTGCGTGCTGTTCCACAATGTGACGTTGGGTGGTACCGGCAAACACGCGGGCAAACGACACCCGACTCTGGGCAACAACGTACTGGTCGGTACCGGCGCCATCATCCTGGGGCCCGTCAACATCGGCAACAACGTTTACATCGGCGCCAATACCTTCATCTACATGTGCGATGTGCCTGACAACGCTACCGTAGTAGGCACACCGGGACGCATCGTGCGTCTGGACGGCCGGGCTGTCGATCTTCCTCTGCCGCGCACCGTCCATTCTACCGAATGACAATCTTAGGCGGGGCACTTCTCTCGTCATTGCGAAGAACTCCGACGCGCAACTCTGGCGCGACGCAACAATCTCGGCCTTGGCATCTTCCGCTTTGCCTGCGTATATTGGACAAGTGAAACGCCTCCTGCTTGTCATTCTGATTGCCGTTATCGGTCTCTTCGCAATCGCGAACGCTTCTCATTTTCGCTTCGTCAACGGCTACCCGCGTCAGAACGATCAGATGCGTTTGATTCTCGACGTCGCATCACTGCGTTTGACGAAATTGCTTGATGTCAAACTTCCCGACACGCTCACCGTTGCTATCGTCGAGACTCAGCAGCAGTTCGACTCGCTGGCAGGCGGCAGGATACCCGATTGGGGCGCCGGCGCTGCGGTACCGGCACGCGATTTGATCTTGCTGCGTCGGCCAATGATGAACCAGTATCCCGGTTCGCTATCCGACCTGCTCGAACACGAACTGGCGCACATCGCGCTGCATAATCGCGTCAATGGCAAATACGTGCCACGCTTTATTGATGAAGGTTTTGCCTCTTGGTTCGCCGGGGAATGGACTTTCACCAATATCACCACCGTCGCGGCGGCGCAGCTCACACGGTCACTTCTGCCGCTGCAGAAGATCGATGACGTCAACAGCTTCCATCAGGCGCAGGCTAATCTCGCTTACTCGCAGAGTTACCTCGTTGTGTTTTACATCTACCAGCGCTTTGGCGAACTCGGCTTCCTCGATCTGCTCGATGCCTTTGCCGGTGGCAAGCAAGTTAGCGACGCCTTCCGCATTGCCCTGGGAGTCTCTTTCTGGGATTTCGAGTTGAGCTATCGACAGTTTCTTGCGAACAACTACACCATCTTCACTATATTGTCAGACACTATGGGTTTCTGGATCATCCTTGCTGTCGTCGTGGTTATCGGATATCTTATGGTGCGGAAGCGCAAGAAAGACGCGCTTGACCGCTGGAAGGAAGAGGAGAAGTACGAAAGCACCGACTTCGACTATATCGGATCCGATGATGAACCTTGGAAAAACCCGACCGACAACGAAGACTCGGAAGACTTTTCGTCACGCCGCTGAGTACGTCGCCGTACTCATTTTCTATGCGCTACTCCGCCTGTTGCCACCGGGCTTGCGCCTGAAGCTTGCCGGTTTGTTTGGAGACATCTCCTATCTAGTGACGCCGCGCCGTGTGCAGATCGCCGTGGAAAATCTTTGCGCTTCTTTTCCGAATCTCCCCGCGTCCGAGTGGAAGCGAATCGTGCGACAGGTTTATCGCAATCTCGCCGCCGGCGCCATCGAAGAGATCAATCTTGCTCGCGCCGTTGCCACTGTGGCTGTCGACGCGCAGACAGAAGCAAAATTGGCGCATTTGCAGCGACAACACGAGCAGGGGAGGCCGCTCCTTTTTGCCACCGGTCATTATGGTAACTGGGAGGTTCTGGCTCAGTTCTTGACGACACGATTCGAGAACCTCAGCTTTCTCGCCAAGGAGCAATCGAATCCTTACATCAACAAGATGATTAACCGGCTGCGCAGCGCGATGGGTGGGCATGTCATACCGACCAACACTGCCGCGCGAGTTATGCCTAAACTGCTCAAGTCCGGTGGCGCGCTGATGCTGGCTGTTGATCAGGATGCCGGCAGGGAAGGGGTGATGATCGAATTTCTCGGCAGACCGGCAGCGTACTTTCGCGGCTGGGCTTTGTTCAGCTATCATTATCGCGTACCCGTGGCATTTATGTTTCTCAGACGAGAGTCACAGGGATTTACTCTGGAGATTGCCGACATCGTTGAGCCGGACCTCGCCGCTAATAAGGATGCCGAGATCAAACGCTTGTTGATTCTCTTCTCTGACTATCTTGCCGCTTCTGTAACCGCGCACCCGGAGCAGTGGCTCTGGACCCACCGCCGGTGGAAGTCGGGTATCCCCCTTCCAAAATCGAATTAACCGGGCGACCCCTCCGCACGTCAGCCAACCATCTTTCCTATTGACACGGCCGTGGTCAGACTCAATATTAACTTGTATCAGCAGGCGGCTATAGCTCGCCGCAACGTTTAGGTTGGAGGAAGATGGCAACACCTGTCCACCCGGCAGACTGGGCACGATTTACCGGCAGCGCATTTGGTCTGGCTGTTTTCGCAATTCTGATCGCCGGTTGCGGACCCAAGCAGCAAACCACCTTGCCACCAACGCCGCCACCGGCGCAGGTCGCGCCACAAATCGTGACCGATACCGTCAGGACTCCATCATTGGATCCCGAGGCTCCCGTCGAGCAGCGCCCGCTCAAATCAGGCTGGATTTTTAAGTCTCTGGTCAACGCCCGCAGCGATCCGTCAACCACAGCTCCGATAGTCACGAAGCTTGGCCGTGGAACTGAAATCAAGCTTGTTGCGAAGACGGACCAATGGTGGAAAGTCCAACTGAGCGATAGTACACTCGCCTATGTCCATGAATCAATGGTCTCGCAGGAACGTTATCTCGACCCCTGGACGCAATTTAAGCTTGGTGGACGACTTGCTGACACAACGCTGCAAATTATTACCGCTGTCACTGAACTCAAAGATGAAGCCTCCCCCTCGGCGGCGCTGACTGTCGCCGACAATTGGGCATCATTTTCGAAGATCAAGAAACAACGGGTGGCGCAGGCCGCATTTGCCTATTGGAAGATGTGCTTGTCCAAAGCCGGTTATGACCCCAAAGGCACTATCGTCGTCTTGCGCGATGCCGAAGGTGTCGATCTTGTGAAAGTCACTGCCAACTCCGACAAAACCACCGTCGACTTCTTGAAATAGGACTGAAAGCTAAAGCCATTTCGGTTTGGGTACTTTGTGATTGCAGCAGGATGTCAAGACCGAAGCGGTTTGGACCTGCAAAACTAATCTTGATCTAACGGAGGTTAGAAAGTTCCTTTGCCCGCAACAGAACTTCCTGAAGATCAGACACTCTTATGGGCTTTGGCAAATAGAAGTCAGCGCGATTCGTGACCACCATCCCGTGAGTCGATACCGAATCTCCTGTTGAAATCACCGCGATCGGCGTCTGGGGGTAGTTCTGCTTGATGTGTTTCAAGAGCTCGAAACCGGAGACCCCGGGCATACGCGTATCAGCGATGACCAAGAAGTACTCGTTCTCTTTGAGCAGTTTCATGGCTTCGCCACCATCCGAGGCAATCTCACTTTCTAGATCAAATAGATCAATCATCTGTCTCAGACTATCGGCCGCTCTGCCATTATCTTCCACAATTAGGATTTTGCCGGGATCGGGTTTCTTGGTCATGTTTACTGTCCTGTAATAGTCACTGTAGTCATTTTATCGGAACTCAGAGGTCTTTACTTCACCTCCTCATAACTCTTTTCCTTTCCGGTGAGAATTGGTATCGGCTAATCAGAACTGTCATTCTGCCGACACCAAGTACTGCAGAGAGTCTCCTCCTTCGCAAGAGAAGGGAAGCCGGTGAACCGGTAATAGCGAGGCTCTCTGTTTTTCAGTTCTTGCAGCGATTAGTGCTGCAAGGGACGCTGAAACAGAAGACAAAGATTAACCCAGTCTTGGTAACTAGGTGCTGAGCTGTGGAGGTCAAGGCGTATAGTGAAGAAAAGTCCCCTGCCACGTTACCAGATACTTGCTGAGGAATTCTTTATCGTTCTCGGACATGCTCAGAAACTTGAATCCGACTTCCCAGGTTTCAAAGGCAACATCCTGCTCACACCACATACTTCTGGCGCCGAAAGTGATTACCGCTGGTTCTTCCCCCATGCAGGGTAACGCCAGCCTGCACCTAAAGAAAGTTAAGTCCTCAATCGGCTGATCGCACCAAGCTAGCATTCCCCCCAAGGAGAGGTTTATGACCCGACCAATTGACACTTCGCGATCGGTATCGATCAGATAGCAAGTGTCATTGACTCTTTTTCTCGGCTGCTTGCGATTGTCTTTCATTCAGGGCCTCCGCGTATTCTTGAGCGCTTACATCTTAATTGATCGACAAACAATGCAGGCTCTTGACGTCAATTTTGTTCTTCCCCCGAAAAAGCCAAGATACAAGGTCAAGCCATCTCGAGGCTTGACGTACCAAACTAATCATTTACATCTTGTCAGGTGGTCCGGCGCCATGTGAGCGGTGTTCGTTCGCGGCAGACGAGACGACTGCCGCGCACGAATCATCACCGCAGTCACTGAACTCCAAGATAGCGCCACCCCTTCAGCGGCGCTGACTGTCGCCGACAGTTGGGCATCATTTTCGAAGATCAAGAAACAACGGGTGGCACAGGCTGCATTTGCCTATTGGAAGATGTGCTTGTCCAAAGCCGGTTATGATCCCAAAGGCACGGTCGTCGTTTTGCGTGATGCCGAGGGTGTCGATCTTGTGAAAGTCACCGCCAACTCCGACAAAACCACCGTCGACTTCTTGAAATAGGACTGAGGTCAGAACCGCAAGGAGTTTTGATCTACAGAACTAATGCTCGTCTCCGTGTGCCCCGACTTGCTCACCTTCAGGAAAATGTCCCTTAGCCGGACTCTGTGAAGTTTCATACAACGCCTCTACGTAATGTATGAACATGACGTAGGCTTCTATATACTCTCGACCAGCTTGAACATCGTCCTTGTTATAATTCTTTTCGGCTCGGGCCTTTTCAAAACGTTCCTGAATACCCTTTTGCACTCCGTCGGTGACCAGCTTGATCAACGGATCTATATTGCCATCTTCAAGCGCCTTATCTGCAGCCGGAATCGCCGGTCCAAGATCACGTCCAACTGGTTTGAGCCCAGTATACGGAGCACCTTCGCCCGCACGATGAATGCGGACTAATGTCTCAAAGAAATACATGTCGGCCATTTCCTTTGCCTGCGGCCCAAGTTTCCTCACTGCGAGTACATCAGTGAATGCTTTGCGAATAGCCGCCTCGTCATCCTTCTGGACCCAGATCAAGATGAGGTTGACATTGCCAGTCTCCAAGGCTTTTCGTGCAGCTGTGACAACCGGGCCATCCAGACCGTCACAATGTGCATACAGGCCTGATGGGGCCAACATCCCAAACGCCAGAGCGGTTGCCTAAGATGATTAGCATGCTCGGTACTTTGAGGCTCTTCATTCTAATAGTTCCTTTCTTTCGCCATTGTGGAATTGCGGCGGGTGTGCATAGATTTGTAAGTCACTAGCCCCGCTAGAACCAGTGGGACGATTCCCAGGAAGATGAAAATCAAGTCGCCGGGCATCCTGAGCCACTCGATAGCTTTCACGAAGTCTTGATTCAGGAATTGAGAACTTCGGGCATGCCAATAACCGTTTTTCATAACATCGAGGAGTTGCAGCACACCGCCGGGGAACAAGTTGGTTACAAGCATGAGTGCCAGACCGATGTTGAGCCCCCAGAATGATATTCGGAGGTACTTCTCCATATGAGACCACTGTTTGTCGGTCGTTGCCTGTCGGAAAGCAAAGACCATCAGAGCAATCGCCAGCATCCCAAAGACTCCCATCATGGCGGCGTGTCCGTGGTTGGGGGTCAGCATCGTTCCGACCTCAAAGTAGCTGATGATTGGCATATTGATCAAGAAACCGAAAACGCCGGCGCCAACGAAGTTCCAGACACCAACCGCCATGAGGAAATAGAATGTCCATTTGTGCGGGACCGACACCTCCTTGTGGCAAATATCGCACTTACCCTTGGTGAGTTTGATGAAGTCCCAGGCATCCAATGTCAGAAGGGTTAGGGGTACGACTTCCATGGCCGAGAATACTGCTGCAAGCGCCATCGTCATTTCCGATTGACCGGTCCAATACCAGTGGTGTCCCGTTCCGACAATGCCGGCTCCGAGATAAAGGATCGCGTCAAGATAGACCACGCGCGAGGCTGTCGCCTGCGAAACCATACCCAGCTTGAAGAAGATTGCCGCCACCATCGCCGTTACAAATAACTCGAAGAATCCTTCGACCCACAGATGGATTATCCAGAAGCGCCAAGTATCGACGACAGTAAAATGTGTGGTGCTGGTGAAGAACATGGCCGGTATGTAGAAAAGGGGGATGGCTATTGCAGAGTAAAGCAGCAGAGCTGATACGTCAGAACCGTCCGATTTACCCGGTGTTGGTCTAAGCTCGCGGAACAGCAAGAAGAGCCAGAACACGAGGCCGATCGCCAGCAAAACTTGCCAGGCTCGGCCGAGATCGAGATATTCCCAGCCCTGATGGCCAAACCAGAACCAAGCTTTGCCCAGTAGCTGGTTGATGCCCAGAATTTCCCCAAACAGGCTGCCCACGACGACCAGCACCAATGCTACGAAGAGCGCGTGTACCCCTTTCGATTGACCACGCGGTTCTCTTCCACCAAGCGAGGGTGCAATCAGTAACCCGCCGGCAACATAGGCAGTCGCTATCCAAAAGATTGCCAACTGCAGGTGCCAGGTTCGGAGGATATTACTCGGTAAAAACTGCGAGAGATCAAAACCATAAAAGCTCCCTGGATCGGCACGATAATGTTCTGTCGCAGCACCTACGAGGGTCTGAACCAGGAAGAGCAGCGACGCAACTACAAAGTACTTGATGGTCGCCTTCTGGCTTTCGGTCATTGCACCCGGGATTAATTGTGGATGAATATGGCCGCCGTGACTCTTCCAGCCAAGGTAGTCGAATTTGCCCACTACGAACAGAACTAGGCCTGTCGCTGACAAGAGTGTGATTAGACTCAGAGCACTCCACAAGTATGCGGCGGTCGGCGGAGTGTTTCCCGAGGTCGGGTCAAATGGAAAGTTGTTTGTATAGGAGGAACTCAGCCCCGGACGATTGGCAACCGACGCCCAGGCAGTCCAAGAAAAAAAGGCGACCAACTGTCTCAATTCAGCACGGTCATGGATCAGATTAGCGGCCAGACCGGAACTATTAGTTGGCTTGGAGAAGTATTCTCCCCAATTGTCGATTTGTTTCCCAAATGACAGCTCTTCTGCTGGAGCGAAGACAAGCGCTTTCGTCTGGGGATCGTAACGATTTTGCTTCAATAGCTGCTTCGTTTCTGACTCAACTACGTTTCGCTCCGCGTCTGTCAACTGTTGAACGTCGTGCTGATATCTATCTTCCGCGACATTCACCGCAACGTCTAAGGTCAACTGGTGCAAATATTGGGCTGAGAAATCAGGCCCCAAGTATGCACCATGTCCCCAGATAGTGCCATTCTCCATGAGCCCATACTTCAGGAACACACTCTGTCCCGCCAGAATGTCTTCACCGGTAAAGAGAACTTCACCCGAGGATGACATCACTTTGGCGGGAATGGGAGGGGCATCCTGATAGCTTTTTGTTGCCTGCCATGCTAACACGGCAAGACCAACAACCAGAACAATTATGGTGGTGTGTTTCCACCTCGGCGATATTCTTTCTGTAGGCTGTTCCCTTTTTTCTACGCTCATATTCTCCTCACATTGCCAAGAACTAGTAATTCAGATCGTGCGCTAGCTGATGGTACTTTTCATGTGTTCCCTCACCTATCTCTTCCGCTTCGATCCTTGCGAACGCCTCGGAGAGAATTTGCTGCTCATCAGCAGGGATGAGTTTGTCGGCCATTGGAAAAAGAACGTTATCCTCTTTCTGGATGTGTTGACGCAAGAGAATGATGTAAGCCGCCAAGTTGTCGCGAACTGCATCAACAGCTTTCGTTGCTCCACTCTTAGCCTCTGCAAACTCGCCGTTTATCGCTCTGACAAGCCTTCGGCCTTCTTCATGCTCAGCCAGCATGACCGCCACAGGTCCCGACCCTACTGGCAGGCCATGCTGCTGCAGACTCGGGAACAGATGCTTCTCTTCCTTTGCATGATGGCAGCGGTCCGTGAAGTTTTGGAAGAAATCTACCATCTTCTCCACCTCATCCACATGGAGTGTACCACCCCCATTAATGTTTGCGACCTCTCGTTCCGCCGCTTGAAGGATCAGCAGGACAATCTGGTGCTCGTGTTTCAGTTCTTCCGTCGGTTTCAATGCCATTCTCCTCTCTTGTGAGCCATGTTTAACGATTCATATTGACAACTGCTCTGACCGCGCTCAGGCGTCTTATCGTGCTGGACTGGATTAGCCACCCCGGTCGTTTCAGAACTGATCTGAAGATAGCACGAATTCTTATCCAGTCAAAAAGGATTCACGCGCGAACTATTCGATATACCCGATAGCTTCGATTTCGACGAGCGCATCCTTGGGCAAGCGAGCAACCTCACAGGTTGCGCGCGCCGGGAAGTCTTTGCTGAAGTATTGCATGTGCACATCGTTCATCGCCTGAAAGTCATCGAAGTTCTTCAGATAGACCGTTGTCTTGACAACCATCTCCAATCCGGAGCCGGCGGCTTCAAGAACCGCAGTGACATTCTTCAGAACCCGGTGTGTCTGCTCGGTGATGTCTCCCTGACTCATAATTCCGGTTGCAGGATCGATCGCTATCTGGCCGGAGACAAAGACAAGTTGCTTGCATTCGAGGATATTTCCCTGCGAATAGGGTCCGATAGCTTTGGGCGCTTTGTCGGTGGCGATGATTTTTCTGGGCATGGTTACTCCTATTATGCTGTGACGGTCGGCGTGACCGCAGAATCATTATAATGAGGAATATACGGTAGCGCCAAGGGAGCGGCAACGAGTAATGGATGACCGCGAAGCGGCCTGTTGAAAAAGTCCAGATCGCGTCATTGCGAGGAGTGCGGAGTGGTGATGCAAGGTGTGGAGCACGACGAAGCAATCTCG
>CAIVAP010000267.1 GCA_903903945.1 uncultured bacterium
ACGATTCGGGATAATGTGGATCCAACTCTGCCGCGCGGGTCGTGGCTGATATCAGCTTGTCGGCCTCGATGATTTCGCCCGCTCTGGCGCGTTCGAGATAGACATAGGCCAGTCCGACATAAAAACCGCCGTCATATGGATTCTTGCGGATGGCCTTGATGATTTCCTCTTCCGCCAATTCCGGGCGATCCTGCATCAGGTAGGTCCAGCCAAGCGCAAAATTGACCTGCGCGCTCCCCGGGTTGTACTGGAAGGCTTTCTTGATGTGCTTCTCCGCGAGACTGAACTGCTGGAGCTCTTTGTATGTGAAGGCAATACCCAAGTGCATATCAAAATCATTCGGATTCTGAAGCAACGCCTCGTTGAACGCTTCCAACGCCGAGTCAAAACTACCGACACCGAGAAAATAGTCGGCGCGCTGGCGGGGGTCGGTTTCGAGTTCCGACAACAGATGCAGATGCGTCATTACTTCCCGATTGTCCGGTGAGAGACGTCGTGCCTCATTGAGACAGCGTTTGGCGCCGAGGTAGTCCGCCTGTTCCAAATGCAACAGCCCCAGACCGATCTGCGCGCGACTGGAATAGAGACGGTCATCAGTCAAGTCGTTTTCCAGCGCTCGCTCAAACGCCGCCGCTGCGTCCGCATACTGCTTCATGTTGAAGAGAATGAAGCCCAGTTCCACCAGATACTTCGCGGAATCCGGAAACTCCGTCAATGATTTTTCAATCTCCTCGCGACTCGATTTCAGCCGCCCCGATTTCTGGAAGACCATAGCGCGCTGAAAATGCGCTTCCGGAGCCAGCGGGAACTCCCAACTGATATAGGACTGCGTCGGATGACGCAGCAGATAATTGTTGTATTCCTCGGACGAGTTGAAAAATCGCGTCTTGGCAAGCAAGCGGCCGGTGAAATTAGAGACATACCGCGACCGGGAGATGATCTTATCGGTCTCCTCGAGGACGGTCTCAAAGTCTCCATCCTCTAACGCATCGTTGATCATCTCAACCTGGGTTTCCGGATCTGCGTGCCGCCGGAACCGCTCGCGGATCACTTCCATAAGTTGCTTGAAAGTCAGCTTCATACTAATATGAATCTACGCAACTTTTAGGATTGGTCAAGAAGTTTATCTTTTACTATCATTGATAATACATCGCGTCCGCGCCGTCTCGTCGCCGCTGTTATCTCTCTATCGCCTTCATATCACCGAGACGGTCAGGCATGGTCCGTGCCGTTGTTGGGCAGCCAAATGACGACGTATCTGGGCTCCCGCTTCCACAGTCCCTTGGCCTATATTATTAATAATAGGATGACCGGCCGTGTAATCGCATCGCCCCTGGGGTCTGCCGCTCAAAAGAAGCTCTTCCTAAATAGCCACAGCACTGTCTTGTCCGCGTCTGCTGCGAGCTTATATGACAATATGAAGCAACGAGTTAGAGATGATTTCCTGCCTATTGCCGATTTGGGGAGAAGCGGATACACGGCGACGAGAGACTGCGAAAGCAGTGGAAATTGTGGCGGCGATTGCCAGAAGTATGTATTATCGTTAATAGTAATAATCTGTCCCGTATGACCTAACCGACTGGCGTACAGTGGATAAGCGTTTAACATTGTACCTCACCCAGAGCGCAGTGTCAGGTGGGTTCATTATCCTGTGGCTGCAGTATCAATCTCGAGCGATACATTTTCGGAAACTGAATAAAGGCCATTGCACGACCATTTCCAACCTGCCGTCTGTCGTAAAGGTGGAAAATGTTGCGAAACGCCCCCGTCCGTCATGATCGTAGTATTTCAGCATCATTTAGGGGCAAATTTTCGGACCCAGCTCTCAGCAAGCAAAGAAAAGCCCACCCGACGCTGCGCTCTGGGTGGGGCACAGTCGTAACCGACTGACGGACAGTGAATAAGCATTGATGAAGCCGAGAGGGGGTGGCGTTGTCTCAGAGAGAGCAGGTCGCGCTTAGAGCGCGCGACGGCAGGAATCCCGAGGTTGCCCCACAAGTTACGCTTTGGGCATACAAACCAAGGATAGCGTGCAATGTGTAGGGGTCGCCCTTGCGGCGACCAGCATGAACATTGGTGGAATGAAGGGTCAACGGGCGACTACGAGGGTCGCCCCTACAAAAAATCTTCAGTCCGTCCGCCAAAACCACGCTTATGGGACAGCCTCAGGATTCCTGACGACGCCTGGAAAACCGGGTTTTGGCGTTTCAATAGGAATCAGGAGCGCCACGATTTCCGGGCAGATATCAGAAAGTTCTTGACATTTTGAAGCCAGTTTATACATTACTCGCGGTGATTGAACGTTTTGGTGTGCTTTGCGCGCATCATGAATTTGCAGTACAAGCACGTTTAGTAGTCATAAGCCTCTGACTCACGCATCTTCGAGTTTGATGATGGTGGATTATTACCTCGTCTGACTAACTTTTGGTGCATGGATCCTTAATCCATTCTTACCAAATCTCATTTCATTTACTTGTCGTTGATTACTTACTTAGTGTCCTCTTGTTTGTTTTAGGAGGTGAAATCGCTTAGGCGGTTCCCGTAAAGATAAAGAAACTTAGATAATTCCGTGTACGACGCTTCGGGGAAGACTAAAGAATCCTTTCGCTTAGTCGAAAATGATAAAGTAGTTTAACCCCTGACTCCGATAGGAATCAGAAAAGAAGTAGTTGGCCTGTGATCCTTGAACCCTAGACAAGTTGAATGGATCGACGCCAATTTAGGAAGTTGCCTGATACTTCGGCAGATTACATGGTCTGTTGCGGTTGAAGGAAGCATAAGGTTGGCGTATCCGGGTCGAAAGACGCCGGAAGGCAAACTACAAACGTTATTTCCTAAGTCATTAAGGAGGAAGTACATGTTAAAAAAACTTTTGGTAGCTGTGCTCGCACTTACCATGATCATTGGTTTGTTCAGTTTAGCTTTGGCTACCAATGCTCCGACGAGAGACGTGGAACGTAAACCTTTACAACCGATGGCGGATCTTAGATCAGACAGATCGTACCCCTGCACTATTGAGGAGTACGACGCCGCGGTGGCTTACATTTACACGTGGAAGTCTCCGGATAAATACGGTGACAACTACTGGAATGAGCGGTTTAGCAATGTCTCTGCGTGTTCGCTGAAGACCGTTTACATTGCGTTCTATCAGACCGCTGGCCGCGCCCCGGGTGCGACCATCTTTGTCTCGCACTCAAACGGCGGATTCCCGGACTTTACTCCCGGGAACCCACATTTGAATGATGTGTGCGCCAGCATTCCGATTCTCGTGGTTACGGACTACTATCCGTATTGGACCACGGTTGATCTCACCCTCATTCCTGGCGGCGCTCCGGCGGCCTTTACCGGTGATTTCAACGTCGGTTATTCGACGATTAAAAACGATCCTGCCGACTCGTTGAAAATCGTGTCCGACGACTATCAGAATCCGCAGGGGCGTAGTTCCAGTTTTTCTACCACTCCATACCCGCCTGATTGGATGCTGATGGTAGACGACTGGGGCTACGATTTCAATTTCTTTATTGCAGTAGAAAAGTGCTGCTATGTTCCCGATTGTTATCCCATGGTCTCTGGCTCTACCCCAATGCCAACCGCGGATCCAAACGATCAATGGCCGATTTGGTGTCACGACTACGGTCGTTCCTCCCAGTCGGGCATTTCGCTCGGAACGGACCTCTGCGGTATTGCTTTGGCTTGGAGGTATGACATAGGTATGGGGGAGGGACAGCTTACGATGCAACGCACGTCACCGCTTATCGTCAATGATCTGGTGTACGTGTTCTACAGCGACCGTGTGGTCTGTTTGTACTTGAGCAATACTTATGGCGGTAACCCAGTCACTGCCGGTACTGTCAAGTGGAGTTCGAAAACCTTTACTGGCGTTGCCCCCTTTGACTGGGGTCCAGTGGTCTCGAGCCTTTGGTCAGAACCAGCCATTGAAGATGGCTGGCTGTACATGGGTACCGGCTCTGTCGCTGGTAGCAATGGCGGTGGTTTCATAAGGGTTAATGCGGTCACCGGCGCCAAAGATTGGGGAAGAGGCCAGATATGGGCTAACGCTCTTCCGAGTTTTGGCTCCACCGCATACGCGCCGGCAGTGATTATTGGCGACAAGGTTTTCTTTGCAAACCTGGTTGGTTCCCTGTATGGTTTGGATAAGAATACCGGCGCCACCGTGAATTTCACCAATCTGAAGGTCGTTCCGGGATCGACGACTAACGCCACAATGGCGGGCAGTTTGTCGAGCGACGGTACTAACCTGTTCATCGGAACTGGGAACTCCTCTACGGTCCCGATCTTGGGCTGTATCTACAGTATGCTGCCTGATTCGCCACCGTACCCTCCTGTCCCCGGCTACGGCGGGTTCACGCAGAACTGGGTATATCAGCCACCGGCATCCCTTCTCGTTGATTATCCGGGTGGTTTCACCTCCGCCCCGAGTTACCGGGACGGCAACCTGATCATCAACTCGAATACTGTTTATAATGCGCTTATAGGTCGTTCTACTTGCGGCGGCACCGGCTATAGCGGTTGGCGTATGGACCTTTACCCGACAGGCCCGTTAGGTGGTACGGAGAAGTGGGGTAATTACACTCTCCAGGGTACGGCATACTTATCTCCGCCGGCAACGATCTGTCGGACCAATGGCCTGACAGCCGTGTTTGCCAATATTATTAGCCAGGGTTGCAGTAATGGTAGCCAAAGTACCCGCGGCATCCGTGCGGTCAACGTGCCCACCAATTCAACCGAGTGGGCCATACCGGGTGCAAAGGGAATTCTTAATAACATGGTCTACTGTGCCGCTTCGGTGACTCAGGATCCTTATGTGTTCTACGGCACCGCTGATCCCTGGGGAACCCCGGCCAACCCGCGGAACCCCCTTGGTGGCGATTGGGTAATAGCTGATGGTACCACTGGCGCAATAATCGCTAAGTGGGCGCTAACTGGCTACGTCTGGTCGACCGCGATTGCTCACGGTACTGACGACGGTTCCGGATTCGGCAACAACTGGTTGGTGGTGACAAGTCGATGGAGTGAACACAACAAAGGTAGCGCCTGTGTGTATGCTTTCAGAGACAAGGGTCCCCGTCCTCGTATGGTCGTACCTCACTACGCCTTTACGTTGCCCGCTGTGCAGCAAAGCGACCCGATTCCGGTTTCGAAAACGGCTACCGCTGCAATCACGAACACCGGCTGTATGCCCTTGACTTTCACCCTTGGCCCGCTGTCCACCATTCCCCTTCTTGGTGCTCAGGTTCCTTCACTGGCAAAGGGTATCGATGATCCTTCGGTCGAGATTAGCTCTGTTTCTTCGGTTGGCAGAATGCGCGCCGCCAATCTGGCGAACAGCCTCATTGACCGCCGGGTCGAAGATCTGTCTTTCAATGAATCTGTAAAGAACGCCAAGTTCTCCGAAAAGCAGATTCCCGTGGTGGACGAAGAAGGGTACTTGCCGGCAGAACAGGTTAAGCCTGCTATTGCTAATTCGTCTCGCCTCGGTGTTCCGACTTGGGTTACCTTAACGTCGGCTCTCCCTAACCCCATTCCCGGGGGCGGATCCGCGAATTTGACGTTCGATATTTTCCGTGACCAGATGGCATTCTTAACCACGAATACCTTCTATGTGGACATCGCTACATCGAACGATCCGGACTTCAACATTGACGATACCACTCACCATGTGTTATCGGAAATTCAGATCAACGTTCCGTATATCTACTGCGTGGAGCAAACCGGAGACATGCGTTTTGGTGAAATCGGTAACGAGTTTTACTCCAACAAAGGGGTATTCGGTGACCTTAGTACCGGGCTCGATTTCAGTCTTAACGGTAGCGACGATTACCTGTTTGGTGGTAGCATGGTCTTCATGACCAGCATGAGCTCGGCCGCTTGGAATCCTGAGGGTAAGGACGCGCCGGCTGGCTTCGGCTTCCTGATGCCGTTCCTGGTGGGTCCTGGCAACTGCGGTGGTTGCGATTTCAATACCACGCTCCCTGTCCAGTACACAACTGATGGTGGTGCGACCTATCTTCCTCCGCTTAAAGGTGACCTCTGCTCGTTTGCCATGATTGATACTGGTCAGGCCTTCCCCGACACTTACACGCACCAGAGCGGTCCGTCTATGGGTATCCTGGTGAAGTACAAAGAGATTGGCGCTTACGGTCCCGACTTCGCCGATTTCAAGCTGGTTGTTGCTAATATCATCAACCGCAATGCCGACACGCTCAAGGGACTGTATTACGGCCAATTCGCAGACTGGGACGTTGGTTCCGGTAGCAACAACGGCAACGGTAACGCAGTTGATGGTATCTCCTACGTGAACGATGGCGCGATTGTACGCGGATTTATTGGTCTGCCGCTGAAGGGCTCATACAATCTTGATGGCAGCAAGACCGATCCTATGTACAACGCCATTGTCATTGGCAACCCCGATTGGGTGTATCCGACTGCGACTTGCCCGCAGTGTTTGCTTGACTCGCTGTACGCCGGTGTTAACTCGCGTCCAGAGGGTGCCATTAGCTACACTGCTACTGCCAGTGCTTCCGGCACGCCTGACGATTTGTCACTTGTAACTGCTTTTGGTAAGGTGGATCTGGCTGGTGGCGCCACGAAGACTTACGGCTTCGCTCTGTGGGGTAACGACAACTCCGCGACGCCGTTGGATGACATGGCCGCCCGCTCCATATTCGTCAACCAGTTCGCCGGCTTCGGCCGCGGTAACATCAATGGTGACGAGGTGCTTAATCTGTGTGACCTTGTGCGGTTGCAGAGATTTTACCTCCATCTCGGCCCCGGCCCTGAGCCGTTCTGGCATCTAGGTGATGTGGATTGTGATGGTGATATTGACGTTGCTGATGTTAATTATCTTGCAGCGTACTTCTTCACCGGTGGTCCAGCGCCGAAGGGCACGTTTGTGTTCTAATCTCGCAGCTTTAACGTTGTTGAGATAGTGTGAGCAAGGGTCTTTCGACCCTTGCTCTTTTTTTTATCTATGTCTCCAGACCCAGAGGCGTCGAGGCGGTGACAGGAATCCCTTCCTGACGCCCTTGACTAGCTTGCTGATCCGGCAGGAAATGGGAGGTTGTCCCATAAGTTACGCTTTGGGCATACACATTGTACCCCACCCGCGAGGGTGGGATTTTCTCCGGACGTTCTCCGGCGTATATAGCTCCCACCCTTGCGGGTGGGTTAGCGGTTCGACCTGCGGACTGATTCCGGCAGGAAAGAGGAGGTTGTCCCATAAGTTATGCTTTGGGCATACAAGCCAAGTACGGCGTACGATATGTAGGGGTCGCCCTTGCGGCAACCAGCATGAACATTGGTGGAATGAAGGGTCAACGGGCGACCGCAAGGGTCGCCCCTACAAAAATTCTTCAGTCCGTCCGCCAAAACCACGCTTATGGGACAGCCTCAGGATTTCTGCCGGCACGCTCAACCGGCTTTTTCAACCGTTCTCTGAGAGCTTTTTACAATGGTGTTAGCAAAGCGACATTCGTATCTTGATGGCACTTATGGCCTATACTCGAAAGCAGGAACCGGTACCGCGTGGAAGTGTTGAAGGAATAACATGAATTCGCAAGTTGCCGCCAGTACTATTGAAACAATCATCACTCTCGCGAGCCGACACCTGTCCGTGGACGGCTATTATTCCCGAGGGCAAGAAGTCAATCTACGAGGAACGATTGTCGAGAACACCGACGGCTGGCGTTCGGTCCTGGCCGCCGAACTGAAGGCGCTTGGTTATTCCCTCAAGGTGTCCCAGAACGGAGAGGTCGTAAACGTCAGCATCTTCCCCGCGCAGCGGCGTATTCCTTGGCTTAACATCGTGCTGTTTGTAGCTACGGCGATCTCGGTGTCGATTGTGCCTGCCTGGATAATTGAAGGTGGTAAAGTCTTTCGCGATTTCAGCATTATCCTCCACTGGCAGAGATTCGCCATTCCGCTGCTCTTGATTCTTCTGTTTCATGAGTTCGGCCATTATTTGGCGGCGCGCCGCAGGGGAATTCGCGTCTCGTTGCCATACTTCCTGCCCGCTCCCTCGGCGATTGGAACATTTGGGGCGTTCATCAAGTCGAATTCGCCGTTTCCCTCGCGCCGGGATCTGCTGGAAGTGGGCGCTTACGGACCCATCGCCGGGTTCGTGGTGGCCCTGGTGTTTCTGTTCTTCGGGCTCGCCAATGTTGTGATTCATCCTATGCCCACGGGGCTGGATGTGCCGAAATTGGTGGAGCCGCTGATAATGCGTTTGGCGCAGGCGATTGTGATTCCCGCGTCTATCCCGGACGGCTACAACATTTTTCTGCAGGATAATCCGATGCTGTTCGCTGCGTGGGTCGGTCTGGTGGTTACCATGCTGAATCTTCTGCCTGTCGGTCAACTCGACGGCGGACACATCATCTACGCCTTATCGCCGCGCTGGCATCGTCTGGTTTCACGCGGTGTGTTTGTCGGATTGATCGGTCTGGGATTTATCTGGCAGGGCTGGTGGATTTGGGCGATAATGATTTTCTTCGTGATCCGATTTGGTCATCCGCCGACACTGAATGACTATCAGCCGTTGGAACAACGTTGTCGCTGGACGGGATGGGTGGCGATGGTGATTTTCCTGCTTACGTTTTCGCCGGTGCCGTTCTGAAGCTGCCATCGGAAACGGCAGCCCCGTAAATCACTTCAATCTTCTCACGATGCTTGTCGAGTGCTGCCAGGAAAATTTCTACAATTGCAGGGTCAAACTGCTTGCCGGAGAAATCGACTAATTCCTGGACCGCCTGCTCGATCGAGCGGCTGCGGCGATAAGGTCTGTCGGTGACCATGGCATCGAATGAATCGGCCACAGCCAGAATGCGTCCCTCTCTGGGGATCCGTTCGTCTTTTAGTCCACTCGGATAGCCGCTGCCGTCCCACCACTCGTGATGGGCGATGATATAAGGGAGGCAGGGTCTCAGGAAATCGATGCCTTCAACGATTCGCGCCCCAAGCTCGGTATGTTTGCGCATTATCGTCATCTCCCGCTGATTGAGGAAGCCGGGTTTGTTGAGGATGGAGTCGGGCACACCGATCTTGCCGATATCGTGAAGCGAACAACCCATCGAGAGGATGAACATCCGCTCTTCGTCCCAGCCGAATTCCCTGGCAATCAACTCGGCAAGATAGGTCACGCGTACCGTATGACCACTGGTATATCGATCGCGCGCTTCGACCGCGTTGGCCAGCGCCATGATCGTAGAAAGATACGCCTTCTCGAGGTCATCGTAAAGCTTCGAGTTGCTGATCGCATAGGCCGCCTTGGAAGCAATTACTTTTAGCGATTGCAGTTCGCCGGTCGCAAATTCGTGATGGACGTTTGCGCGCTGCATATTGAGAACGCCGATCACGCGCCCGCGGATCAAAAGCGGGCAGGAGAGATAGGTTGTTATCCGGTCTTGTTCAAGTATATCCTCGGAGGCTACGGAACTGGCGTAGACATTCTCTATCTCCACGATTTTCGACTTGACCGCCAGCAGTGAGTGGTTGGTTTTTCCCTCGAGGAAGCTGCGGTCGATCCCAGATTGCGTCTGCAAGGCCTGCACTACGAACGGCGTCGGTTTGGAAGGATCGAAGAGCAGAATTGATGCGGCTTCGACATGGAACTCTTTCATGGTCAATTTCAGCACCTGATTGAGCGCGGTGCTGAGATGAATCGTCAGCCCCATCGCCTCGGCGATTTTGAAAAGGGCCAGTTGTTCTTTGAGTCGGATATTCTCGCGCGAAAGCTGCAATTTGCGAAGACCACGTTCGACGGTGGCGAGCAGTTGCCCCAACTGGAATGGTTTGACCAGAAAGTCGTAAGCGCCGCATTTCAGCGCTTGGGTGGCATTTTCGACCGTCGGATAGCCGGTCATAAACACAACTACTGTGTCGGGATCGGCTTCCAGCGCCGCTTCGAGCATTTCCATGCCGGAGTGACTGCCCATCATCAGGTCGGTCAAGATCAGGTCGAACTGCGAACCCTTCACCAGTCCAATGGCCTTCTCGGGGTCGGTCTCTGTTGCCACGGCGAGGTGAGCGTTATCGCGTAGCATCTCCGCAGCGACGTCGCACACCTCGGGATCATCATCTACCACCAGTATTCTGCTCTTAAACGCCATGCTCTCTCGCTATCGTGAAGGTTCAGTTCGTCAGCGATTGTCGAAAAGTACGTTTGCTCAGTAAGTGCCCGCTTCACTTTCGTTGAAGATATCGTCAGCGGCCGCACTGGCATTGAGGAAAAGCGCTGTGCATTTATTACATAGTGTACCATCCGGCAACGTTGCTGGAACAGTAAAATGTTGACAGCGCTCCGCGCATTGGCAATAATGAGTTATGCCGATTACCCGTACCGACCTGATCATTCTGGCGTTCCTTTCTGAACGAGCGGCGCACGCCTGGGAAATCGATCGCCGCTTGATTGAGATGGGCGCCGACTATTGGGCGGAGTATTCGCGCCCCCATCTGTATTATTCACTACGCAAGCTGGCGCGCGCCGGTCTGGTGGAATTGCTCCGGAAGGATCAAGCGGAACTAAAGAAGGAATACCGTCTGGCGGACAAGGGGAGGGAGACACTCCGGAATCATGAAGTCGTGTCGCAGTTATTCTATAATCATGTCTATTTTGATTTTGATCTACTGTTAGGATTTGCCGATCGGTTCGCCGCCGACACGGTTTCCTTCAAGAAGCTGCTTGAGCATCGACAGGAAGCACTGCAGAAGGAACTGGAGGGTATCCAGGATGTCTGGGCGCGGGCGGAACGAGAAGGGGAGATGTCTTTCGGCAAGCTGGCGGTAATCAAGCACCGGATCAAGTTTCTCAAATCGGAACTCGATTTCCTCAAGTGGCTCGACAAAAATACTCCCGATGACTGGCGCTCGCTAAATCGTCCCGGCAGGGAATAGCCGCAATCGCCTGTCGTGTCCGCGCCGTGCGCTGTGACCTCAATGGATGGGATCACGGTCTTCAGCGCCGGACACAGCAGGGGAGCTGTGCTACACTGGCTCGACCAAGTATTCACAATGTCAAAGAACAAGCGGGCCTGGGCCGTCAACGCCCGCAGGCGGATGGTTGGCCTGTTTGACCTTGGGTTCCCGATCATGTTTTGATATTCGATTCGCGCCGATGAATTAAGCCTGGATTCCCGCCTTGCTGATCCGTCAGGAAAGGGTTCCTGACGGCGCGTCGCGAAGAAGTCCCACCGCAAGCGGTGGGGCACCCAGGGTACGGGTGAACGAAGTGTCCCTATCGGGAAAACACGTGCGACAACGACAGGATCAAGTCATCCGTCAGATTGCCAAAGAGCCGGAACGGGTTGCGGGGAAAAGGGGACGCTCCTCCATTGAATCATCGACATCGCAGACGTCCGCTATTGTAGCGATGTCGATCGGACTCGCGAGTTGTCACGATACGCTCTATTACTGGGTTCCGGATGACGGTGTAAACTGTTCTTCGGTAGTGATCGTCATGACAGGTTTGACCCAAATCGAAGACGACCGCAACAGAAGACATACGAGACCCATCAAAAGTAGATGGGGCACCTTCAATATCATAGGGGCAGATGTGGAGAGGCAGTCTGCGAGTTGGGTGC
>CAIVAP010000268.1 GCA_903903945.1 uncultured bacterium
ACAAACAAGCAGAGCGATCAACACGGGCACAGTGACTATTCCCGACAGGTCTTGATTGGCTGCTGTGCCGCTGTAATCAGCGAAGAATTTCAGTGTCGCAACAGCTAACAGAAAGACGATTGTCAATCCCGCTAGCACGATCCCAAGAGCTATCTCGTTGGGGGTCTTTTGCCTTTTGGCTCCTTCAATCAGGGCAATCATCTTATCTATGAAAGTGCTCCCGGGTTCGGCAGTGATCCGGATATCGATTCTGTCGCTGATGACTCGCGTGCCTCCCGTTACCGCACTGCGGTCGCCGCCGCTCTCGCGGATGACCGGCGCTGACTCGCCCGTAATGGCAGACTCGTCGACACTTGCGATCCCCTCGATCACCTCTCCATCGGAAGGGATGATGTCGTTCGTCTCACAAGTGACAATATCCCCCTTCTTCAAGGTGGTCGCCGACACGAGTCTTTCCTTATTATGCTCCAGCAACCTTGCCATCAACTGCGTGCGGCCCTTTTTCAGGCTTTCGGCCTGTGCCTTGCCCCGACCTTCAGCGACCGCCTCGGCAAAATTGGCGAATAGCACCGTGAACCAGAGCCAGACGCTGATCTGAAACTCGAATCCCGGAAAGACACCCTTTATCAGGTCTATGCCGAATAGCACCGATGTAATCAACGCTCCGACCCAGCAGACGAACATAACCGGATTGCGCATTTCCGCCCGAGGGTGAAGTTTCCGAAACGATTCTTTAATTGCCCGACCAAGCTGAACTCGATCAAATAGTCCTGTACTGGATTTCGCCATATAGCTCCTCAGAAAATCCGTCCGGCGGTCATTAGGAAGTGCTCAACAACTGGACCCAACCCAAGCGCAGGTAGGAACGTCAGCGCGCCGACAATAGTGATCACTCCAATCAACAGAACTGCGAACGTGCTATTATCCGTCGCAAAGGTACCGGCGGATGGCGGAGATACTTTTTTCTTCGCCAGACTACCGGCAATAACGAGACACGGCAAGATGACAGCAAACCTGCCGATGAGCATCGCGATCCCGAGCACAATGTTGTAGAAATCGGTGTTGGCGTTCAGTCCGGCAAAGGCGCTGCCGTTATTCCCGGCCGCAGATGAGAAGGCATATAGTATTTCGCCAAGGCCATGCGGCCCGTGATTTGCCAAACTCGAAAGGGCGATTGGCAGAACACACGCTATCCCGGCCCCGAGCAAGATCACTGCATTGGGAGTGAGAATTCCAAGTATGGTCATTTGTATTTCACGTGCTTCGATCTTCTTGCCAAGATATTCAGGC
Organism: uncultured bacterium; assembly: GCA_903903945.1. GTDB lineage: Bacteria > Zixibacteria > MSB-5A5 > CAIYYT01 > CAIYYT01 > CAIYYT01. The sequence goes on from CAIVAP010000268.1 coordinate 1,291, forward strand.
GTTCGACCGACCATCAGGCCGGCGAGAAAAACAGTCAGCAAGACATGCAGAAGAATGCCGTACATACCGGCGCCAACTCCGCCGAAGATGATCTCGCCAAGCATGATGTTGAACATAGCGACTCCCCCCGCTATCGGAGACAGACTCGAATGCATAGCGTTGACCGAACCGTTGGATGCGGCAGTCGTGGATGCGGACCAGAGAATGCTGTTCACGATACCGAAACGAGTTTCTTTGCCTTCGAGATTTGTATTCAACCCAATAGACGGGTTGGAGGAAGATTCGCCATACAGTGACAGCGCCAGCCCTCCAAACCAGAGGACAAACATCACGGCGAAAATAATCCACCCGTGCTTGCGGTTCGATACCGTCTTACCGTACGTGAAAGTCAGGGCAGCCGGAATGAGCAGAATGGCGAGCATCTCCAGGAAGTTTGAAACCGGAGTCGGATTCTCTAGCGGATGCGCACTGTTGGCATTGAAATAGCCACCGCCGTTTGTCCCGAGTTGTTTTATGGCAACTTGAGATGCCGCGGGCCCCACAGGGATAGTTTGCGATTGTCCTTCCACTGTTGTCACTGTGACAGCCGGAGAAAACGTCTGCACAACACCTTCGCCGAGAAGTGCCACACCAAGAATCACTGAAAGCGGTAACAGCACATAGACTATCGAGCGAGTCATATCAACCCAGAAATTGCCAATCACACCCGTGGTTCTGCGCAGTATGCCACGGGTCAACGCGAGGAATACCGCAATGCCGGTAGCAGCGCTGACAAAATTCTGTACAGTCAGACCGACCATCTGAGTCAGGTAGCTGAGGGTGGTCTCGCCCGCGTACGACTGCCAGTTGGTGTTGGTCATGAAACTGACCGCTGTGTTGAAAGAGAGCGCCCAGGGGACGTTGGGCAGGTGTTGTGGATTCATAGGCAACCAACGTTGCGCCACCTGAAGGACAAATACCATCAAGAATCCAAGGCCATTAAACCACAGTAGAGATGCGGTATATTGCTTCCATGACATTTCATGGTCGGCATGTACGCCGCAGAGTCTATAAGTGCTCCGCTCCAACCATCCCAAGGGTCGGGAGAGGAGGTGAGGTTTGCCGGTAAATACTCTCGCCATGAACTGTCCCAGGATTGGGGCCAGTACGATAATTGCTATGACATAGGCCAAGATCTGCAAAATGTCGCTTGTGGACATCCGTCACCTCTACTGGAACTTCTCGGGGTTGAACATAGCGTATATGAGATATGCAAGAAGCAATATCGCAAGTATGGCGGCCATGATGAATGCCATAGTATCTCCTTCCGATCCGTTGCGTTGCCGCATTGTCGCAACCTCCGAGTCACTGTTGGTCAGCATTCGTCTCTCGAGGCGCACGACAAAGAAACGTTGGCGAATTTTGGAGTGTGAGTTAAGAAGAGCAGGGCTTGTGTAAAAATGGCGTAAAGAACGGTCTGAAGCGACACTTTTTTTCTGCGCTGCCAACCCGTCGATGGAGCAAGATTAAGCTTGACTGGATTCGTTCGAAATCGTTATTTGCCGGCATGATCAAACTTATCGTTGGTCTCGGCAATCCGGGAAAGGAGTATTCTTTTACCCGGCACAATCTTGGGTTCCTTGTTGTCGACAAGGTCGTTGACAAGAGACGTGGTCGATTCACCGAACAAAAGGCTGATTACCATCTGGCTACCTTGCGGCTACGCAGCGAACAGGTGTATTTCGCTAAGCCGATGACATTCATGAACCTATCCGGTAAAGCCGTCGTGACTCTGCTGCCACGCCTACAGTTGCCGCCCAGAGAGATGCTGGTCATCTGCGATGATTTTGCCCTCCCCTTTGGCAAGGTCCGTGTACGCATTTCCGGATCGGACGGCGGTCACAACGGTCTTAGTTCGATAATTGAGCATGTCGGAAGCGATGATTTCCCCCGTATGCGTATGGGCATTGGGCCGCAGCCGGAGGGAGTAACTGCCGAGGACTTTGTCCTGGAACAATTCAGTCAGGAAGAGGTTGACATTCTCGAAAAGTTCCTTAAATTGGGGGTCTCTTGCGTTGAGACAGTCATTTACAGAGGACTGACCGACGCAATGAACAAATATAACGGTTTGTAGCCGTTCCCTGTCTTTCGGTGAAGCCGGAAGACCTATGGTTTCAACTATAGTCCGGAGGGAGGTAAATCTTGCGACTTTACGAAACCACATTTATCACCGACGCACAGTATTCCGAGTCCGAAATCGAAACCGAAATCAAGAAGGT
>CAIVAP010000269.1 GCA_903903945.1 uncultured bacterium
GTAACCTGCTTCGGCATAGCCACCGTTGATTCTGTAAGGATTCGGGAAAACCGAGACTTTCTTGGCAGAGTCGGCGACGACATCCGCGGAATACACCGGATAGATCTCCACGGCGTTCGCCAGCGGCGAACTCTCCAGGGGATCTAAGGCTGTTAGCGGATTGCCGAAGTCGAAGGCCGTCACGGCCATGTAAATAGCGCGCGAGGGTAGGAGCCCGTCGATGATGTACTCGTATTCGTAATAGGCGTCAACGGAATCCTGCAATTGCGAATCCCAAACCATGTCGCCCGGCTGAGCAGTGGGATAAATCTTCTCAATCCCAATCCCGCCAGAGCCACCCAACTCCCAACGGTTGTAGTCCTGAGACGTGAAAAAGTAGTAGTCGGTAGGCGAGTCCGGCGGCCAAGCAAGCGGATTGGCTGAGTTAGGATACAGGGTCGGATCAAAATCCGGCCCATATAGCACCCGCAGCGAATCCAACGTAAAAGGTATCTCGGTTAGTTCCCAGGGTGACGGATAATAGCTTGTATTTAGGTGGTAGCGATTATAGTCAAGGTGATCGTAGGAAGTCAGCAGAGCGAACTCGCTAACCTGTAACTTCGAGCCCATATAAACGCGGAAACCTTCGAAATCCTCTATATGGGAAAATGGATCAATAGAGGTTTGCGATACCTTGCCGTTCCAGCGGATTGTAACCTTACCGGGCGATGCGGAGTAGCGTAGAATCGGAGGCGTTGGCGGTGGTGGCCCGGAAAAATCAGGAATCCCATCGCCGCCAGGATAGAATAGGGTATCTGGCCCGGTTGTAACGCAAGGATTGCGCTCCGGAGTCCCCTTAAAACCATCGCCGTCCGTGTCAAGACCCGGGTTGTCGTAAACCCAGCCAGCCCAAAGGGCATTGGTCGCCAAATCAGCGTAATCGAGTTTCGAAGCAAACACTTCGGGGTTATTGGCATCAAAATACTTTTGGAAATCATCCGGCTTGACGTGGAACTTGTCTCCGGCGATATAGCCAATAGTCAACGGCAGCGTGTCATCCGGACCGATATCAAAAGGACCGAAAGAAAGCAGATAACGAGTATCATAGCCATCGGCCAGATTGCTGGCGATCGCCGCGTTCGGTGGCAGCCAACCCCCGGAAGAATAGTCGATGGCCGAATAGAGCTGATCGTAATCAAATTCACCGTTCTTCATAAAGAAATACTTGTTCTTGTCTCCCGCCGGAGTTCCCAGACCACCCGTACCGAGGTTGCGACTATTCTCTCGCCGAGTCGGTCCCCAATCAAGAGCGGCGTCGTCGCCCCACGACACCCACCAGTTGAAGCTGGTTTTCAACTCCGGGTTTGGGGTGCGCACGACTCTCGTGCCGGTCACCGCAACCACGCTCATTGCGTCAAAGACGCCGGAGCGGCTAGGGTCTCCATCATTGTCGGCGATCCAAGCGACATCGATTGTGTCCTGCAGCAAGTTACAGGTCACAGAAGGAACCGACTGCTTGAAACCGCAGATGTCGTCCTGCGATCCTGGTGCACCCTTCGAAAAATGGGAGACATCTGCATCAATATAGAGGCCGATATATGCCTTCCTGATTTCATTGGCGCCAATGTTTCTTATCAGGAAATCGATCAGGATGAAATCCTCGGCATATGAATATGACCAAGAGTAGCTTTTCTGCGTTATCTTGACGCCTAGCGGTATGTGCGGCCTGCCATCATCCGGGTTGGTCAAGACATAAGCCTGATCGGTCAGCGTGTCGGTATATACTGCAATATAATCCGCTTCGCTGACGGCATCGGCGGCGTAAGCCGGATCGCTCTTGCGAGTCGATTTCTTGATGATCGCTCCCTGCGGAGATTGATCCCCATACATTTCAAAAATGTGCTGCCAGCCGTCATGTCCGTACGACACCAATGTGTCCTCGCCTACAATTGCGCCAATCCAAAGAGCGCCTTGGAAAAGGTATTCCATGCCAGAACCACCGGGATACTCGCACGATGGCGCAGAAAGACCGGTTTCCGGGTCTTTGATTTTGGTATCGCCCTGATTGCCAAAAATTCCGTAGTTGGTCACCGTGAGCCACATGTTACCGACCTTGTGGACTCGCTGGTCGAGCATTGGTTTGCCCGCCACAGGCTTGTTCATACGGGATAGCAGCTCTGTCTGAGATGTTCCCTTATCAGTGTTTGCAAGCGCTCCATATACGTGGTTAAGAGCGCAAGTGCCCAGTAGCAGGATCGCTAATAGGACAACCGATCTGATCGTCGTCCCAGAACTACCGGTGTATCTCGCTGTCATCTATTGCCTCCAAATTCCTCTGCTTGCACGGCCGTAATTCCAATGGCTACCATTTTTCTCCCTAAAACTTGAATCCGAGCGTAAAGCGGTTAACTTGTTTCAAGTGTCCCAAGTCCTGATAGGCATAGTCCAAACGCAACTCACGCTTGTTCCACGGCAAACGTACGCCCGCGCCTAAACTAAACGTCCCTTCGTCATAATTGA
>CAIVAP010000270.1 GCA_903903945.1 uncultured bacterium
ACACCTTCAGACTTGAACGCTTGCATCATCGCCAGATGGTCGTTGCGCACCCGCAGGACGCCGACGCCGTACTGTTCGGCGATCTGATCGATCCCCATACTTGCCATCACCGGTACGGCGATCTTCTTGGCCTGATAGGTACTCAGGAAAAGCGAAGTGACAAGCAGCAGCAGCAGTTGGTCGGAGATCACCTCTCCGTTGCGATCGACAACAACGATTTTTTCAGCGCCGCGACTGAGATGAATGCCGACATCGGCGCGCACCGACTTGACGATCGAGGACAACTGCCCCAGCGAGTGGTCAAGACTCTCAGCCCGTGCACTCGGATCCGGATAGGCATTGAGCGAAATCACTTCGCAATGAAGAGCGGCAAAGATGCCACCAAAGATTTCCGAGGCGCCGCCGTGCGAAATGTCAATCACCAGTTTGAATTCATGTTCGGCAATTGACTCGACGTCGATAGCTTTGAGAAAATCGGCGCGGTACGATTCGAGGATGCGCGTTGGATAGTCGAGTTGCCCCACTTTGTCCATCGACGCGCGACGGAAATCCTCACGGGCAAAGAGCAACTCAATCGAGCGGGCTTTGCGCGTCGGCAAATCCATCCCGTCGGGACTTAGGAAAATCATATCCGTCATGCGATAATCGGCGGGACTGTGACGGACGTGGATGCCGCCGGCATGTTTGCCACTCTTGAGTTCGAAGCGCATCACCGGAATCGGCAGTGTGCGCAAGTCGACAACATTGACGCCGCAGGACAACAGGCCGGAGATCAGCGAGCGGGAGAAAATACGTGAAGCAGCAGTGACATCACGACTGACCACAACCGAGTCACCGCGATTGAGAGTGGCTCCATAGGCGGCGCCCAGCTTGGCCGCGAATTCCGGCGTGACTTCAATATTCCCCAACCCCGACACTTTGGACTCGGTAAATAGCTCGCGGTTCCATTTTTCACCCCAGATCAGAGACGACGACACGGTGGCCCCGGCTTCAATTTCTTTGCCGGGCCAGATTTTGCAGTTGGGGCGCACGGTTGAGCCTTTGCGCAGTTTGACTCCCGTCGAGATCACTGCGTCCTCATTGATTGCAACGTCATCCTCGATCACGACATTGTCGCAGACAATCGCTTGCGAAATCTGCACATCCTTGCCAATGTTGGTGTCGTGCCAGATGACGCTATTGACGATTGAACTCTGGGTATCAACCGTGCAGCGATCACCGATCACCGAGTTGGTAATCGTCGCGCCGGCAGCGATCATGACCTCATCGCCAAGAATCACCGTCCCGACAAATTTAGCTGATGATTCGACATGGACGTTCTTGGAAATCCAGACCGTCGCCTGATCGTGGCGCACCTGATTGTGTGTCGTTTCAATTTGAACCTCGCCGTTAAGCACGTCTGTATGCGCTTTGCGGTATTCGGACAGATTGCCGATATCACGCCAGTAGCCGTCGGCGATGTATCCATAGAGTTTTTCGCCATCCTCCAGCATCTTCGGGAACAGGCTTTGCGAAAAATCGAAAAACTCACCCTTGGGAATCCGTTTGAATACTTCCGGTTCAAGGATGTAGATTCCCGTATTGATCGTGTCCGAGAAAACTTCGCCCCAGGTTGGTTTCTCCAGGAAGCGTGAAATGCGACCTTCCTGATCGGTGATGACCACTCCAAAGGCCAAGGGGTTCTCCAGCCGCGTCAGAACCATCGTGGCGGCGGCCCCCTTTTCCTCGTGATACGCAATGGCGGCGGTCAAATCAAAATCAGTTAACACATCACCGGAAATCACAAGAACTCGTTCGTCGCGGTAGAAATCCTCGGCGTTCTTTACGGAGCCTGCGGTGCCGAGGTCTTCCTCGGCCAGCAGATATTTCATCGAAATGCCGAAATCGGAGCCGTCTCGGAAATACTGTTTGATCTCCTCCGGCTGGAAATACAGCAATGACACGCATTCTGTAAGAGCATGCTTCTTGAGAAGATTGATAATGTGATGGAGCATGGGCAGATTTGCCACCGGCACCATCGGTTTGGGCAGAGTCTGGGTAAGCGGGCGCAAGCGTGTTCCGAATCCTCCCGCCATTATGACAGTCTTCATGACCGCTCAAATCCTATCTGTACAAAGACCGGTTATAGTATTTCTCTCTCCACGTAGTTGATGACGTCAAAGAAGTCAGCGAAAGGCAGACAATCCACCGATTTCTCCCGACACAAAGTTTCGAGGTCGCCGCGAGCAAAAACAACGTCGGCAGCACCGAGGGCACAGCGATCGGAAAAGCCATCACCTATAAATATCGTCAGCTCTCCATTATTACTTAAGCTGTTGATGCGTTCTCCTTTGCAGCAGCCACAGAAACCGCAGCCCGCCACAAAATGGGGAAACGAGGGATACAAACTCCCGTTAACAAAGTGCGCGTTGTTGGCGTGAACATCCAGATCGTCAAACCCGTTTCTCGCCAGGAACGCTTGGATATAGAAATCCAGCCCATCCGACAGAATATGCAAGGGGATCGAACGAATTTTGAGGAAACTCACAAATTCAGGAAATCCCTTCCGGATATCGATCCGATCCAACGCGGCAAGCAACTCCTGCTTGGAAGCGTCTATATACGAGCATTCGCGCCAGAGGCATTCCCGCGAGCTAATTTTTTGCTCCAGCCAAAGCTGCACCGTGCCCCCGTTTCTCTTTCTGCTAAAATGGTTGAAAAGCGAAGCACCTACATCTTTGGCGGAAATCGTACCGTCAAAGTCGCTGAAAACTCTTATGGCTCCCGCTTTCTTCATCCGAGCAACTTCGCTCCAATCCAGACTATGGTAAGAACACATCCGGTCAACGCCAGCTTCCAGTCCTTTCGCAATGTCATCACTGCCGCAAAAACGAATATCGCCATTGGGACTAAGACGAGATATATCTGCACGAACAACTGCGTGAGGTACGAACCAATGTTGGCGTCCATTCCCGCGATATGCCCGATACCATAGACGATTCCGGCCCCCGCCAACAGCACTATCGTAGCCACCCAGACGAAATGATATATCCGGGCAAGAATCTGCGTTGGCTGATCTGGAGCTGTCATTTACTGGCTCAATCCCTTTATGACCATACTGTATGCCGTGTATAACATCGCCGCCGCAAACAGAATCTTGATATACAACGACTCAATCTTGTGAAACAGCCGCGAGCCGATGTATGCTCCGGTTACCGTGCCCAACGCTGCAAACGGCACGAATGCGAACGGTACATTGCCGCGGTTAATGTACGGTATCAGCGCGACCGCCGCCGATGTTCCCAGCATGAAGGTCGATGTCGCCACCGCCTCCTTGATAGTCTTACGCAGACTAAACTGCAAAACGGGAACGAGAATGATGCCACCACCGATACCGAGTAGGCCGACCATGCTGCGCGCCACAGAAGACGCCAACATCGCCAGCAGGTAGCCGTGTTTCGATGGCGCCGAACTGCCGACGATCTCCTTGCGCGGTTTGATCAGAGCCACGGCAGAGATAGCCAGTATGGCGGCAAAAGCGAAGGCCAGCACTCGAGTCGGTATCCAACTGACGGCTCTTCCACCAAGGTAAGAGAAGATCAGCGTCGTGATTTCGAGACTAAGTGCCGCCCTGATATCGACCAAACCGCTGGACAGATATTTTGCGCTCGATGTCACCGAAGTCGCCAAAACACAGCAAAGAGAGAGCGCTAGCGCCTGGAGCAGCGGTACCTTGAACAGCAGTGTGAAGATTGGCACCAGCAGAATGCCGCCGCCAACGCCGATCAGCGACGACAATACACCCACAGCCGCACAAAGCGCAAACATGAGTGGTAAATTAGCGGTCACGAGCGAGCGCCTTTCAGATAGGCCATCGCCGCCTTGAGGCAGTAATCATCAATTCTGATACGATCGGCGAGCGAGGGTTCTCCACCGATTTTGACCTGCTGCAAATAAATCAGCAGCAGAGGAATGACCTCGCCACGGAGTTCGTCCAGACGCGCCGGTGGCTGCGCCTTGATAGTCTTTCTGATGTCTTCAATCGCCGCCACCATGTCCGGTCGCCGCGCGCTTATCTCCAAATCTCGAAACGCCTCACCAAGAGGATCGTATGAATACCCCTGCTCACGCAGGAACGCCACGAAATCATCGAACAATTTCGCTTCCTGTTCCGGAGTTGGCAGTGACCTGTACGAGGACGCGGCAGCGAAATCGAGCAGCAGGTCGCGATGGAGGAGATCGATAGTCATCCCTGACAGTTCCGGCGGCTCGCAGGCAATTTCGGGAATAATCTGCTCCTCCGAGGTAGCTTGGCCATTCAGCGATTTGCGTAACGAATCGTTGATGAGGGAGTCACGGGCATAGAAATAGTCCTCGTTGCGCTCGCCACGATAAACATAAAGGCGCTTCCCGGACCGCAGGGGTAACATCTCCGTGACGGCATGAAGCGGATTCATGGCATTACCCGCAGCAACGACATGCTCGCGCTTGAGAAGCTGCGTTGCCAACATCTCTCCCTGCCGCCCAGTAGACAGATCAACCAACACCACAAATGGTAGTGTCGCCTGCAAATCGAGGAACGCCCGTGCTAGCCTGTCCGCATCACCATCCGAGTCGTCTCGACAACTCCGCAGATCGAGGATCAACCCCTTCGTCGTTTCATTGACGTTCAGTCGCAAGCTGTCGAAAAGTGATTCTGCCAGATGATCGCTTATCGTGCTGATTCCACAGTAGACAATATCATCCAATCGCGAGAAGGTCAGCGGCGCACGCTGGGGTGGTATCGGAACGACCACTTTGACTGTCTCCGCAACGCCGTCACGCTCGATGGCTATCAAGAGTGAATCGCCGGTTCTCGAAGTGAGATACTGCCTCAAACTGGCGACCAAGCGAGCCGTGTCCTGACCGACAGAAGTCACGCGATCCCCTGGCTGCAATACGCCACTAAACACCGAACCTTCCGTAACGGCGACGACACTGATGCTACCCTTGTTCGTCGACAGCAACAGCCCCCAGTCTCCTAATTTCTTTTCTTCCGCCACATTGCCGGTATCCGACACAAGCTCCACCCGGAAAGGTATCGCCGTCTGCATACTTCTCCAGGCATCCGCAAAAACGCGCTCGGGGGAGAGTTCGCCCACGTAGCGTTGCGACATCAAATCGGCCTGACGGGAAAGCCTCATCATCGCCCGAAACATAGGATCGGAGGCGCACATATAGGAGGCGACAAATGCCAGCGACAGCGTCAATACCGACAGGAAGAACGCCACAGATGACTTAGCGCCAGAACTGCTCGGGGAGTTCAATCTTGCTCCTACGGAGGAATTGCAAAGTTATTCGGAGAATCTCGTTCCAGATCTCCTCTTCGCGGCGTCGGCCGTCAAGCACCTTGATGCGTCGCGGTTCGGCGGCTGCTAACTTGCGAAACCCAAGGCGCACACTCTGGTGGAAGGTCGTGCCCATCGATTCCATCCGGTCTTTTTGTCGCTTGAGACGCTGGTGCGCTTCCCTTTCGGGAAGGTCAACCAGAAAAGTGAGATCGGGTTTGACACCGCGTGTAGCCGTTTCGTTCAACTGCTTGACCAGTTTGAGATTGATGCCGCGCCCATACGCCTGATACGCAAACGTTGAATCGGCAAAGCGGTCGGCAATAACTACACGACCATGTCTCAGCGCCGGTTCAATAACCTTATCAACCAAATCCGCACGGGCGGCGAGGAACAGCATTAGCTCGGTAAAGTCAGCCATCGGCAAATTCTTGTTATGCAGCAAGACATCGCGGATCGCCTCGGCTGCCTTGGTCCCCCCCGGCTCACGCACGAATACGACCGTAACCTTGCGCTCGGCAAAATACTCTTTAAGCAACTGCGCCTGCGTCGACTTGCCGGAGCCGTCGATACCCTCGAAGCTGATTAGTACGCCGGTATGTTTCACGAGAAGAATATAGTGGGATTCAATGTCAGATACCAGCCGATTGTGAGCGGCTTTGTTTGTTGCGTCACGTCTTGCCCACGACAAAGTCGGGGGTGTGACGTGACGCCGATTTCGTAGAAGTTCGTGGTTTGAGAAGATCGAATGTCCCTATTGGCTTTCCAGTAGCTGCTCGACTCTCGACCTCAGCGCCGGAATTTCATTGGCGACTACGCCCCAGACAAGGTCGATGCTAACACCGAAGTATCCATGAATGAGTTGGTTTCTCATGCCCGCGATGCGCTTCCACGGAATATCGGCGTTTGCATTCTTGAGATCGACGGATAGACTCTTGACGGCTTCTCCGATGATCTCCAGATTGCGGATCACCGCATCCTGTGTCTTGCTGTCGGAGAGGAAGGCCTGCTCCCCCGCTGCAACATAGTCTCTGATACGGTCGATAGCATCGCAGATATGCTGCAAATAGGCGCGGTCGTCAGTCACAGCGGTCTCGCCTCCGCAAAGATTCTGTCCGCCAGATAGGGGCTGATTCCCCCTTCAGCAACCACATCGACTTTGCAGCCCAACAACTCCTCGACATCCTGAGCGAACGCAATCAGATCTAGAAGATTGCGCCCCTTCTGCACGCTCACTAGCAGATCGACATCACTGGTATTCGTGGTCTCCTGTCGCGCTACGGAGCCAAAGATGCGGACGTTCTGGATTCCGCACTGTTCCGCAATCCGCAAGATCGCATCACGTTTTGCCTTCAACAATTCGCCAATACCCATACTCTCTCGCTGTCTCTCAACCTCTTGTCTAATTCCTGATCTCCATTAAACTCTCTATCGGCAGAGAGTCAACAGAAAATAGTGACAGCCTACTTCAACCCCAACTTCTCACCCTTTTCGAGAAGCGCAATCGCTTCCTTGATGCGCTTATCTCTTGTCTCTGGACGCTTGGCCATCGCGATCCACATGATGTATTGCTTCTGATGACTGGGAGACAACTTATTGAAAATCGCAAGCGCCTTTTTGTTCTTCCTCAGTGCCGCCAGCAACTCTACAGGAACCTCAGTCACAGTTGGTGGTCGGTCCGGTTTGTCCCAACAACCATTGGCCTTTGCCGCCTTGACTATGGCAAGCCCGGCCTCGGTCATACGATTATTCTTTATCAGACGCTCGATTCGTTTCTTGTTCGACTCCGACCACTTGCTGATTTGATTTCGCGGTGTAAACTTGCGGGCATACTTTGTGTCGTCGATCTTCTTGATGATACTATCGATCCAACCAAAACAGAGCGCTTCATCCAGAGCGCCGTCATAATCAAGCGACTGCTCTCCAGCCCCCTTCTTGTAGAAGACCAGCCAGATTTCATCGACTTGGCGATGATTCTGCTTGAGCCATTTGCGCCAGTCATCGACGGTTTTGCAGAGGAGTTGGTTCATGCGGTGTATTACCTCATCATATCCGGTAGCCCACCCAGAGCGGAGCGTCGGATGGGTTTACATAGCATCGTTGCGTTCTCCCCGTAGCCCACCCAAAGCGGAGCGTCGGGTGGGTTTACGTTTCATCGACATCAATTCGCAACTTGACGTCTTTTATACCAAGATACCATCGGCAACTCGACCACGGCCAATCCTCGGCATTCTGCACTAACCCTCTCTTCACCGGATTGCTGTGGCAATACTCGATTCTGCTCTTCACTGCGTCATCATTCCGGCAATTATGGTCGAAACAGCGTTTCTGCCACAACACCGACTTCAGCCGTCCGTCTCTGACAACCATGAGTTCCTCAAGCAACGCGCTGTCGTTTGTCCTCAGAAAATCAAGGATGTCACGCGCGGACGTCCGCTTGAGGTCACCGATAATTCGTCCGAGTTCTGCTTCCACCGGTGGGATAACCACCAGATGAACATGATCGAGCATGATCACATATCCGAGTAATCGCAACTGGAACTCTTGTCTTGTTTGATCGATGTTGTCCAGGACCATTTGTCGAAGCGGGTCGGTGGTCAAAATGGGGAGGTGGCGATGAATAGCGAAGGTCACAAATCGCGCTCTGCCATCGTGGTCATAGTGCTTGAGTTTCATGGCGAGGACAATATGCGGAGCACGGAGTACGTAATCAATCCAAGATTTTCAGAGACAGATACCCAGAAGGGAATCCCACCCGACGCTCCGCTTTGGGTGGGCTACCGAGTGGAGTGTAAAACCACGTATCGCTTCCTGCAGTTCCCGTAGCCCACCTAGAGCGAAGCGGCAGGTGGGCATTCTCTTCTAATAGAAGACCAGCCAGACCTCATCAACCTTGCGATGATTCTGTTTCAGCCACTTCCGCCATTCTTCGACGGTTTTGCAGAGAAGTTGGTTCATGCTTTGTGACATCCTGTTTTCATCGAGTACAACGCAGAGTATGCATTCGGGATGGCATTTTCAAGAACAGAAAGACGCAAAGGAATCCCACCCGTCACTCCGCTTTGGGTGGGCTACCGGGCTACTTCCTCTTCGCCACCTTCTTCACGGCTGGGCGCTTGGCGGCGACACGCAGCTTGGCTTTCCCTGCCTGCCTCTTGCCATACATGGCGATGAATTGCTCCGTCGCTTCGCGGGCAGCGTCGTCATAGTACTGAACCGGTGGCGATTTCATGAAGTAGGAGGATGGGGCTTCGAGCGCGCCCTTAATCCTGTTGTCGAGTCCCAGCTTGACGCAACGGACGGCGTCGATCACCACACCGGCGGAATTCGGCGAATCCCAGACTTCCATTTTCAATTCGATATTGAGCGGCACATCACCAAACGTGCGCCCTTCCATGCGGATATACGCCCATTTGCGGTCGGTCAGCCACTCGACATAATCGGAGGGCCCAATATGCACATTGCCGGGTCCAAGATCATAGTCAAGCTGCGAGGTGACGGCATTGGTCTTGGAAATCTTTTTCGACTCCAGACGGCTCCGTTCCAGCATGTTGAGGAAATCGGTATTGCCGCCGACATTAAGTTGGCTGGTGCGCTCCAGACGCACGCCCCGTTCGCGGAACAAGCGGGTGAGCACGCGATGCGTAATCGTGGCGCCGACCTGTGATTTGATGTCGTCGCCGATCACCGGCAGCCCTTTTTTCTCGAAACGACTGCGCCAGAATTTCTCGCGGGCGATAAACACCGGGATACAGTTGACAAACCCGCAACCCGCTTCCAGCACCTGCTCGACATACCATTTGGTGGCTTCCTCCGAACCGACCGGCAGGTAATTGACGACCACTTCGGTGCCGGTGTCCTTCAGATACTTGGCAACGTCAATGGCATCGCCGGGGGCTTTTTGGATGATCTGCGATAGATAGTAGCCCAGACCATCATGAGTCATGCCACGCTGGACTTTGATACCGGTCAGCGGCACGGAACTGAACTTGAAAGTATTGTTGGGTCTGGTGAAGATGGCTTCGGATAGGTCTTTGCCGACCTTGTTTTTGTCGATATCGATGGCGGCGGAAAACTCGATGTCGGAAATATGATAGCCGCCCAAAGTCACATGCATCAAACCGGGTACAAAATCGGTATCCTTGGCATTTTTGTAGTATTCCACTCCCTGGACAAACGATGAGGCACAATTCCCCACGCCGATAATGCCAACACGTATCTTACCCATTCTCTTACTCCTCGTTAGTTATTGGAATGCACCTTTTGCAGATGCTGCTTTATCAATTTTTCTTTCCGGCGTTCCGCTTCTTCCAGCGTCAGCGGAAAATCGGGGCCACAGTTTTCGATCATCACCGAAGACACGCAGCCCGCAAAACAACCGGCGTCAAAATAGTCATATCCGTGTGAGAGTGCATAGATAATTCCGGCGGCGTAAGTATCGCCGGCGCCGGTAGAGTCCTTGGCCAGTGTCTCGTAGGCAGGGATGACATAGAAGTCAGAGCCATCGTAAATCACCGAACCGGCCTCCGCCAGCGTGATAATCACCAACTTGGCGCCCCAGGACTTGATAATTTTAGCCGGAGTTTCGTAATCGACTCGTGGATCAATGCCGGTCAGTACCTGGCATTCCATCTCGTTCGGTTTGAATACGTCCGACAGCGCCGCGATCGCTTCAATTTCCGGTGTCTTCTCGTGCAGGATACGCCCGCTCTCGGTGCGACGCAAAAACCCCTGCGGGTCGACAAAGATTTTCGCCTTTGACTGCGATTTCACCATCTCCACATAGCGCAGGTCGATCTCTTGCAGAATCGGCCCAAACAGAATCCACTCGGAGTCGGCATACTTCTCGGGGAAAAAACCGATTGGCCCGGCATCGCCGAGAACATCAAGTGTTCGATTGCCGTGGTCGTCAAAATAGATCAGCTTAAAACCGCCTGACTCTTTGGATTCCTCGATGGCATAATTGATCTTGAAGCGCTCCATCTCCGACCGAAATAGGGTCTCGTAGTCTTGCGCAACCCTGCCGATCAGCGCCGTCTCCATACCCAGCTTGGAGAGCGCGAGACAGGCATTCGTCGAGCAACCCGACAGGACGCGCCCCCCGGTCTTAAGATAGGGTGTTTCGATCAGGTCAAAGACGGGATTACCGATACCGGTAATCATTTCTTGTCCTTCCGTTCGCTGAGAATCCGCCGAGCGTAGAATAAACGCTGGACGCTGGTCAAACAGGACACGCCGCCTACGATAATCAACGCGTAGTTGAAGAGGTTGTGATTCGGGAAGAAAAACTCCGCCAGAGCGCCAGCCATTATGATGATAAACTTTTCAAGGCGCCCCACAGCTCCGACGGCGACGTTTTCGATCTTACCGATCGATTCGGCGGCCTCACGCGTATAGCTGGCGATAATCATGCCGAAAAGCGCAAACAACGCCCAAACGGGGTGTACAAATCCGGACAGGGCAATGCCCATCAGAATAACCGCCTCGGCATAGCGATCGGAGACATGGTCCAGAATTCCGCCGAACGTTGTACCCATGTTGCCGGCGCGTGCGGTAGCACCGTCAAGCATGTCGGTGAAGATGGCGAATGCCATCGTAACAGAACCCCAAACCAACTGCTTCTGCCAGAAGAGCACGCCGCCGAGAACCGCAACCAGAAACGAGATCAGGGTCAGGATATTGGGAGTCAGCCCGAGCCGCAGGCAGAATTTGCCATAAGGTATGGAGACACTTTCATAAGAAATGCGTCGTCTTTGTTGTAGTTGCTGTGTCACTTAGCCAAAGCCCGGTCTTCAAGCGCTTTCTGCGTGAATGCCCGATCCCAAGTTACTGCGTGGAAGGATTGCCGCGTCAGCACCGAGAAATCCACTCGCTAAACTTAGGAGTATACCCACATCCGGAGACGGCGTCAAGCGAAATTGAGTTCTCCGTTAAGTCCGTTTGGCTCAACAGGTCACCAAAATCAGTGGAGCAACGGCTGGCGTAAGTCTTGAGCAGTGAAAGATCGAGTTGCGCCGTCCCATCTAAACACGACAACGTTTGTCGGCTTGCCAATAACGGTCCCATCCTGCAGTTCTCTGTCGGTCACTGTCACAGACAGCCTTCGGTCAAACCAGACATACAGGATGGCCTCCAGATGCCGTGACGAAACGACCAGCGCGGGAGCGTTCGGCAAGTCATCGCTAAACACGATCACCGAATCACAGGTGGCCAGTGAACTGGCAGAGGCCTTGAAGGTTTCAATGATGCAGTTGGCGACTGCCTGATTCTCCAGGTACAACCCGGAGACCTGCCTGACCGCAAGCCAGTTGAGACCAATGAATAACACAGCGACCACAGCCACGACATACTTCTGACGAAACGCCCGAAAACGATCAGCAACCGCTTGAGCTAACCACCCAAGACACACCGACACCCCAAGCACGGGAGAGTACATAAATCGTGACGCCGTGCGCTCTGAATACAGGTCAAACAGGCTGACATCCCATTTCATAATCGCGATTGTGGCGATAAAAGCGATCGACCAGAGCAGAAACAGGCGACAAACCATACCGCCTTTTCGCCAGAGGTAAATTCCGCACAAAGGCACGAATACTGTGGTGGCGATTTTAATCACCTTGAGCAAGCCAATCATTTGCTCCGGAACCGATTCAACTATACGCTTGGCAAAAGGAGTTATCAGGTAAACCAGGAAGTACCACAGATTGACAACGGTATGGGCGTTCAGAACTATTTCACGATCAGCAACTGTTCGCGTAGCGGAGTAGCCGATGAGGAAGGCCGCAAAGGACAGGGCCGCCAGTAGAGTGAATAAGCGAAAAGGCCGGCTCAGAGGAGATTTCCCCTTCAGCAGCAGAACCGCCCAGAACAGCCCAATAGAAACGAAGCCCGACTCCTTGATCAGTGTCGCTGCTATACCCAGTAGCCAGATCTGGACAAAGAGCGACCAGGAGGGTTTTTCCACTGCTTCGAGTGACTTCAATACCACCAGCAGGCACAGTCCGGTCACCCAGAGATCGTGCGCCACCGAGATCCATTCGATAGCAGGCGCATTCAGAAAGTAGAACGCGAAGAACACGACTGCCGCAAACCGCATTACGAACGACACTTTCAGGCGCTCGAGGACTCTCCAAAGCAGCCAGACATTCGCGCTGTGGAGCAGAATACTCACCAGACTAAAGAGAATGGCATGATCTCCGAGAACCAATCGCTGTAGGAAAACAAATACCATATTCAGGGGACGGAAGTAACCATACATCGGGCGTTCGAGAAAAATCAGTGGAGCGGTTAGTGCTCTCTTGGCATTTGCCAGCCAGAGCCAGTCGTCCCCGCTAAATTGACGGGAAACAAAGGGCAAGTAGTAAACGACGGTCGCAGCGAGTATTGCCAATAGCCACCATCGATATCCTGAATGACCGCTTGAGTCTGAATCGGCTCGCTGTAAACTCATATCTTCCATGGCAACGGTCGAGTATACCCGATCACGCTGCGTCCTGTCAATTCCCTTCTACGACGACGAACGGCGCCCAATAGAACGGGTGTCGAAGCCGAAGGCGCGGCGAATTGATCATTGACAATTTTGCTTGTCGAAGAGCTGATGCGTATCCGAATCGGAGGTTTCGATAAAACTCCTTCATGAAAATCGCGGAAGCAAAATCTTCGACATCCCACAACGAAACGACAACATTGCGGCATCCCGCCGACATAAATCCGCGCACGAATCCCTCGATGCCTTCTCCAAGCTGGAAACGTCCTCCCCCCGATTCGCAGGATGATAGCACGATCAGATCAATCGGTAGGGATAGCTGCATGACATCCCGCAGAGAAAGGTAATCGCTGGAATCAGCCGTTGTATCCGGCGAAAGCCAGATTCGCGACCGCAAGGGATCATCACGATTGACCGTGCTGTGCGTGGCAAAGTGAATGGAGTTGTACTGCGAAATTCCCGGTGACATCAGGACCGAGCGAGCGGCTTTCTTTCCCGCCAATATCTTGCAACGATCGGCAGGAAACAGTTCGGAAATCCATTGCGCTTCCTTCAGTGAATAGGGCAAAGGCCGCAACTTGTCACTTGGCATTGGATCGGCAATTATCAGCAGTCTTGGTTGCTCCAGCATCGACGTCTTAGATGCATCAGTTAGCAGTTGCAGCGCTGGAATGTAAGTAACCTGACTGCGTTCGATAACGTACTTGCCGTCACAAACCAACGCTTCAAATGGCAACAAGGATAGGGCGCCGTCAGCCGAAATGTACAACCGATCATAGCGCGACAGTTTGTCAAAAAAGGGTCCGAAAACGGCTTTTGCCAGAGTCTCGGCCGCATTTCTTAGGCTGTCGATCAGCGATTCCTCCCGGGCAGACCTCTGCAGGAGGGTAGCGTAGTTCGCGAACTGCTCGGTCAACAACGAACGTGATGGCAATCTGTAGAGGAACACGCCCTCTCTGACTATGGTAATCAGAAACGATTGGTCCGGCGCTAGCAGGTAGTCCAGCACCACGGTGTGACTGTCCAACAAACGTGCCTTCAGTTCCGATACTGACGGGGGCTGCGGTTGGAGCGAGCGACTTGCACGGGAATCGGCGAGACTCTGACGCAAACGCACATCAGCCAGCGCCGCGTCAAGTTCGGCGATATGATTCTGCAAGAACTCTCGTTTCGTCGACGGTAGACTGTCGTTGAACTCGTTTTCTATTCGCTCAATCTGAGCCAACACTGTTCTCTCTTGTTTTCGCAGACCGGCGGGAATTCGCGACATTGCATTACCGCCCGAGCGATCAAGTGCTTCCAGAAGCGAACGCGACTTGGCCAACTCGGCGTAACGAATCAGAGAATCAATCAATGCGCTTTGCCGAGACTGCTCATACTTCGCCGCAAGTATGGCAACTAACTTTTCATACAGATAGCGATTGCTCCCCTTCTGAAAAGCGCGCAATTCCAGGTCGGGGATGTTTCGCCGCGATTGCTCGAGTCTGTCCACAACGCGCGCGAGATAGCTGTATGCCGAATCAAGCTCTCCGCGATCGTACCAGATCATGCCCGTCTCTATCTCGCATCGCTGGAGATTGGCATATGAGCGTCGTGATTGCAGAAGCTGTCTTGCCGACGCCAGGTATTCGTCCGCCCCCGCAAAGTCGCGGTTGAGTCGCGCATAGTCAGTGCGGATGATCTGTACATCAAATACCCGCTGCGCATCCGACTGACGTTGGTAGATTGCCATAGCAGAATCCAATTTCGCCATCGCGCCTGAATAATCGCGGTGTTGCTGATCGAGTTGCCCCTGTGCTATCAGCGAGTTGGCCAACAGTCGCGGGTTGTCATAAACACGAGCGATATCGGCTGCTTGGCGAAAATACTCCGAAGCCGTCTGCATGTCGTTGGTGGTCACATAAATCTCGCCGAGACTGCTCAGCGTTTCCACCATTTCGTTTGGCAGGGCGAGCTGCCGTCGGATGTCAAGCGACCGCTGGAAGTACTTTATCGCCGTACCCGCGTCACCGAGTTGCTGATAGACCGTGCCGATGTTGTGCAACACACTTGCCAGCGCCCCCTGATTTCCGGCCCTCTCTGAGCGGTCTAACGCTTGAACATAGCACTTAAGCGCCCCTTCGTAATCCCCCTGCGTGGAGTGCACGACCGCCAGATTCGTTAGCAGCGACACCGCCAAACGCGCATTGTCTCCGGTCGCCGGCATGGCCAGGGCCGAATCATAGTAGGTGATAGCACTGTCTATCTCGCCATTGTCCTCGGCAAGCATACCCTCCGCCTGCAGAAGACGCGCCCGCAGCAATTCACCATTCGGAGCGATTGCCAGCGCTCGCGCTTCCTCCAGCCAGCTCTCGACTTCATCCGGGGGCCGATCATGCCGGAAGGCGGAGATCATATTCAAGAGCGATTGGCAGATTTGCGTCGTGTCACCGATTTGGCGTCGAAGGCGCAGCGCTTCCGCCGCAAAACGGTAGGACTCCTGCAACTGGTCGAGAAAGAGATAGACGGCGCTGATATTGCTGAGACAGTCGGCGAGCCCTTTGTCATCCTGAAGCACTGTCCTAATCACTCGGGCGGAATCGAAGTAGGCGCCGGCCCTCAGAGAGTAGCCCGACCTCTGATAGGCGCCGCCAATCAAATTGAGACTGCGGGCAATCCCATCGAGATCACCTATGGTCCGCGCAATCGCCAGCGACAAAGAGAGCGTTTGCAGGGCCCGCCTGTCGCTCGCCGGTTGCGATGTTGCGCTACCTGCGTATTGTTGCGCCCTCACGGCTGCAGCCGAATCACCCAGACTCAGGAACTGGCCTGCAACCGACTCAAATAAGCCTGTCAGTGAATCATTCGCGCTTGCCCCCAAACCCAAGATTGCCTCGCTGAAACGTCGTTTGGCTTCCACCCGTCGTTCACGCGATTGCCGTCGCCAAACTCGATAATTGGCCACTTGCCGCGAATAAAATCTGTCGCCAAAGTTGCGATCAATGGCAGAAGCTGCCTGACTGACAACTCGGAGTGCTCGTTCGTCGCCGGTATCGAAATATCGCTCAAGCGTCTCCCGCACGAATCTGTATGCCGGGAATCTTTCCTTCGCTACCACCGAATCAAGCTCGACCGTCTCACCCGAGGCGCATAAAGAATCCGCCACTTGTTCAAACGATTGCGTGTCCGTAAGAGACTGATCGGTTGACAAGGCGAACGCCGTCTCCAATAACAGGAGAACTGCGACAAGAACGATGTGGGTGGTAGACTCTCGGATCACAGAGGGAATCTACGGATGTTGTCTCAATGATTCAAGAACAATGCGGACAACCGGTACCCCACCCGCAAGGGACTGTTGAAAAACCTCGGAGTTGTCATTGCGAGGAGTCATGGTGAGTGGAAGAGTGGAGGGGCAATGACTGCGAAGCAATCTGCGCGCCCGCATCGCAAGAGCGTAAATCGAGATTGCTTCGTCGTGTTCCCCACCCCACATCAGCACCCAGCACTCCTCGCAATGACACGGTTTGGGCTTTTTCAACAGTCCCGCAAGGGTGGGAATATTTCTTGGTGCAACTACCGTCATTGCTATCTTATCCCTGCGATGGAGTTGAAGCATTATGATCATGATGGGCGGGCACGGTTCGTCACTTTTAGCACCCATCAGAGAATTCCGGTTCTCACAGACGATGTTACCAATGACATCGTCGTCAGCGCAATACTCCATGTCTGCTGCGCCTATCATCTGCGGTTACTGGCGTATGTAATCATGCCTGAACACGACCACTTGGTGGTCGTGCCACCGCTTGCAGCCAAGCTCGGTCCGATAGTCGGCGAAATGAAATTCAGTTCAGCCATGCGCATTCATGAACTGCTGATTGCACGTCAAAGCCTGCTGTTGGAGCGTTTGCAGGCCGTTCGTAACGGAGTAACGAAGTTCTGTCTCTGGCAACGGCGATGCTACGACCACAACTGTCGAACGGAATCATCAGTTTGGGAGAAAGTGAACTACTGTCACAACAATCCCGTCAGGCGCGGGTTGGTCAGGAACCCTGAAAATTGGCAATGGTCGAGCTATTTCTACTATCGCCGTTCGGATAATGCATTGGTTGAAATTGATGTTGGGTGCTCGGAGTAAACTCCCACCCTTGCGGGTGGGGTACCCGTAACCAACAGGTGTGATCCGGAAATGAAAAGGGGCACGGAAGACCGTGCCCCCTGCGTTTGCTGCTCTCTATATCTGGGCGAGAGTTTTACGTTCTTCGCCCGAGAGTATTTTCGACAGATCGAGATAGATCAGCAATCGATCCTCAAGTTTGGCGACGCCGCGGATATAGTCCGAGTCAATCGAACTCACCACTTCCGGTGTAGGTTCAATCGTCGAAGCCGGAATCCGCAAGACCTCACTCACGCTGTCCACCACCATCCCCATGATCTGACCGGCGATATCCACCACCACGATCCGCGTGTTCTTGTCCTGCTCGGCCAGTTCCATGTTGAAGCGCTTGCGGATATCGATGATCGGAATCACCTTGCCGCGCAAGTTAATAATCCCCTCCACAAAGTCCGGCGCCCGTGGTACCCGCGTGATGTCAACCATCCGGTTGATCTCCTGAACCTTCAGGATATCGATGCCAAACTCTTCCGTGCCGATGTTGAAGCTCACCAGCTGCAGGATCTCTTCCGATTGCTTCGCCGCCAACCCGGTTATTTTGTTCTTGTCTTCCATTTCGGCTCCTTCCGCCTTACGCGTTTACCTTGAAGCGACTCACCATCTTCTGCAGACCTTCCGCCTGACGATTCAACTGCTCTGCCGCTGCCGCCGATTGCTCCACACCCGTCGCGTTTTCTTTTGTCACTTTGGCGATCCCTTCGACACTGCGCGCAATTTCCTCGGATGCCGCCGACTGCTCTTCCGCCGCCGTCGCAATCTGCTGAACCATGTCCATCACCTTCTGGGCAAAGCCCGCTATCTGGTTCAGACTCTCCCCCGCTTTATCCGCAAGCTCACGTCCCTGCTGAACCTCATTAATCCCTTGCTCCATCCCGGCGACCGCGCCCTTGGTATCATTTTGGATACCTTTGATCATATCGGTGATTTCTTTGGTCGCCTTGCCTGTACGTTCCGCCAGTTTGCGAACTTCATCTGCCACTACGGCAAAACCACGTCCCTGCTCACCGGCACGCGCCGCTTCAATCGCCGCGTTCAGAGCCAGCAGGTTGGTCTGATCGGCAATGTCATCGATCACGCCGATGATCTCACCGATCTTGTCGGACGACTTTGCCAACTCCTGGACGGTCTTAGCCGATTCCTGTACGACTTGGGCAATCCGGTTCATCCCTTCGATTGTTTGGCTAACCACTTGATTGCCCGTACGGGCGGCGTTGGCCGCTTCTTTGGCTTGATTGGCTGCTTCGCCGGCGTTCCGCGACGACTCGACAATAGTCGCCGTCATCTCTTCCACGGCACTTGAAACCTGTGCCGTCTGGCCGGTCTGCTCCTGTGAACCACGAGCCATCTGCTCGGAGGTTGAAGCAATCTCAGTCGCCGCGCTAACCAACTGCGTCGAATTGTCAGTTACCTGACGAATCATCGCGGTCAGATTGGTTGTCATCGTCTTGAAGGCGTTGCCGAGAACGTCTTTTTCACCCTTGGGAGTAACCTGTACCGTCAGGTCATTTGCTGCGATCCGTTCGGCAGCATTGGCCAGCGATTTCATGTAGTCAATCAACTGTCGGAACGAATTGGCCAACACGCCGATCTCATCCTTGGAATCAAAGTGGATCTCGTGCTGAATGTCACCCACCGAAACATCATCAGCAACCTTGGCAATCGCCTTGATCGGATTGGCAATAGCCCGCGAGATGAAGAACGCAACGAATGTGCCGATGACAAGAGCGCCAAATACGAAGATCAGCGCCCACGTAACGGCCGTACTCTTTGCCTGCCGCATGTTCTGCTGCTGAGTTTCACGTATGTCGTCGATGCCTTTTACCAGCGCCGCTGCTATAGGAGTGATCTCCTGTGTCAGCCCGGCCGCCTGGCTGCGCACCTTGACAACTGTATTGAAGTTATCCTTGAACGCGGTCAGCGCCATTTGCAGCGAATTACTCGATCCGCCGACATCCTGTACCAGTTTGGTCACTCTTTCGTTGACCTTGGCGGCATCTTCGTCACTCGACTTCATTAAATATGTCTTTGCTGGAACGCGACAATCCTGCAGGTCCGCCAAAAAACGGTTCAGCCCGGCATTGCCTCGAACCAGATCGCGAGCCGCAGTTTCCGCCGACTCCATTGCCTCTTGAGCTTTCGCCTGCGCTCTGACATTGTCCAACTGAGCGCCAAGCACGCGCATGTAATCACCATTCAGCAGGCGGCTGATCTTGTCGACCCCATCCTTTTCCGTCTGCATTTCCATGCGCACCTTCATTCCGTCCATCAGCTTTGTCATATCGGCAACAACGCTCTTGACGGTCTCCACGTGCTTTTCGTCCTTGGTCAGATAGTAGTCTCGGCGCGCAACGGCCACATCCTTGATCCATTTCGCCAGGGTACTGGCATCATCGGAATGCGTAACGCTAGTGCTGTAGTTGTTCAGCCCATTGTAACCGGTGTAGCCCGTCAGCAAGGTCAGTAGAAGTACTGACCCGAAGCCGATGTAAAGTTTCTGTGCGATTTTCAAGTCTTTCCAACTCATACTTACTCCTCCTGGCTCTTATCTTGTTTCATTTAATGCCGTTATTAGAATGCCACCTGCAGAAGTGCCAACCATTCATTGTTGTCGATCGACTTGCTCTCTTCGCCATTGATTTGATAGTTGATTTGCAGCTTCGTGTATTTCTTGTCTATGTAAAGATTCGTGCCAAATGTGACGCGATCGGTGCGATCCCCTGTCTTATTCATATTCGGATCAAGCAGTTCGTATCGCGCCAGCATCTGCAACTCGGGAACGAATTTTAGGCCGGTAGAGAACGTATGCGCACCCCAAACATGCCATCCCTGCTTCTCAGTCGATCCGGTCTGGTTGTGAATGTACTCTCCCTCAATAATCTCGTTTTTCCAACTCCAGTTTAATGATCCGCCCCAGACATCCAGATTCTGCTTGATTGAATCCGGGTCATTAGTCTTGCCCGCGATCAGGTTGGGAGCGACAGTGAACATCTTTGCCAGTTTGACCTCTACGCGACCAATGAAATTTTTGTCACTGTTGACATCCGACGTGTTGTAGGGGGCGCCATTGTAAATACCGCCGGTTACCTTGATCGCATTCCCATTCTTCCATTGATAGTTCAGTGAAGCGTCGGCACCCACGTCGCGCACGGTTCCGAGCGACTGCCCCTTGAAGTTGTTCACAAAGAACATTCCCGAAGCCGGCTTCAGGAAGTCGGTCCCGAATGGCGGTTTGTACTGACCAAAGCTGATTGTCCAATACTTGTTAGGCATGATAGATGCATAGGCATCGAGCAATGCCGGAGATTTGGCGAAACTTCCCCAGAACGTCACTTTTGCCCACTCATTGATTGAACCCGATACTCCGAGCAATGCATATCGTGTGTCGAAGCTGGAAGTCTTCGGCTCTCCGTCTTTGGTGTAGTATTGCTGATGGAAAACACCCGCAAAGGCAATCTTGCCGTGACTGCTCGAAACCAGATTTTGCGGACGGCTCTTCTCAACCTCTTTGGCTTCCGTCACCACTCCCTGCAATTGCACAACCACATCTTCGAGATTCGAAGCCAGTTCATAGACTCCTGAGACGTCGTTGATCGGCCGCGGCGTCGCGGCGGCGACACCCTCCACGTCGGCAAGCTGCTGTGTTGCCGGCTGCTTTGACTTCTGCTTGTCAACAATGACCTTCAACGTTGAATCAAGCTTGGCTATGGCTTTCGAGAGTTTGTCATAACTCTGACCGTAGGTCAAAGCTGGAGCCAGCAATAGCAGACCTCCAAGGATCACGCTAACCAGAATTTTTGTCTTCTTCATGTCGGGTCCTCCCTTTCATGTTCTTGCCTTGTCGGCGATTGATGTGTAATGACTTCATTTGTCTACTCTTTTCTTGGCGGCTGCTTGTCAACGAGGACGGAGAGCGTCTAACCTTCTTCGTGCGTTCGTGACAACCTTCCGGCTTCTTTACTTGACTCGAAAACGACCCACCATTTGCTGCAAGCCTTCGGCCTGATGGTTCAACTCTTCCGCTGCCGACGCCGATTGCTCCGCGCCAAGAGTCGATTGTTTCGTCACCTGCGCGATCGCCTCGATACTCTGCGCTATCTCTGCCGCCGCCGCCGATTGTTGCTCTCCGGCCGTCGCCACCTGTTGGATCATCTCCCGTACCCTCTGCGCATATCCCAGAATCGCTCCCAAACTCTCCCCCGCCTGCGATGCCATTACCCGACCACTCTCCACCTGCTTGATCCCTTGCTCCATCGACGTCACCGCCCCCTTGGTCTCGCTTTGGATTCCACGGATCATGTCGGAGATCTCTTTCGTCGCTTTCGTCGTCCGTTCCGCTAACTTGCGGACTTCATCCGCGACCACCGCGAACCCACGTCCTTGCTCACCGGCCCTGGCGGCTTCGATTGCCGCATTCAAAGCCAACAAATTCGTCTGATCCGCGATGTCATCAATCACGCCGATGATCTCACCGATCTGGTCCGACGACTTCGACAACTGCTCGATCGTCTTTGCCGACTCGTGCACCACCTGCGCGATCTTGTTCATTCCTTCTATCGTTTGCGCCACCACTTGACGTCCTTGCGTAGCAGCTTCCGCGGCTTCTTTGGCCTGACCGGCCGCTTCGGCTGCATTTCGCGAAGACTCCACGATCGTTGCCGTCATTTCCTCGATCGCCGTCGAGACCTGCGCCGTTTGCGATGACTGCTTTTGAGCGCCTCTCGCCATTTCTTCCGAAGAGGACGCTATTTCCGTTGCCGCCGCCACCACCTGACTCGAGTTGTCATTCAATTCTCGCATAACGCCCATCAGATTAGCAGCCATCGTCTTGAACGAATGACCCAGTACGTCTTTCTCTGATTTCGGGTCAATCGTGACTGTCAAATCGTTGTTCGCTATCCGCTTGGCGGCATCGGCAACATAGTTGAGATATTCGATCATATCCCGGAAGGCGCTCGCCAGGACACCGATTTCGTCATTGGTCCTGACATCGATCTGCTTCGAGACATCCCCCAGTGCCACGGCTTCAGCTACTCCTACCAACTGCGCGACCGGCCGTGTAATTGAACGCGACATGAAGAAAGCGATTGCCAGAGACAACAGCAGGAAACCTGCGCCTAAATAGATTATGGCATTCCTTACCGCCTTAGCGGGAGCATTAAATTCGTCGAGATAGCTCCCCACACCGATTACCCAATCCCAGTCCTTGAAGTAGGCGTAAGCGACACCCTTTTCTCTCTCCTTGGTATCGCCCAATTCCTTGTTCATCCACGGATAAGTGATCCAGCCGATCTCGCCTTCACCGAGCGTCGGCCCCTTTGCTATCATTTCCCTTATGAAGTCATATTTGCTTAGATCGGCGCCTTCTTTGGCCGGGTGGATCTGAAGAACGCCTTTTGAATCGATGGCATAGATGTACCCCGTCTTCCCTATCTTGTGCGACAGCAGGCTCTGCCGCAAGACACCCGCACCTTCTTTGACGCCAACAAACAGGATACCGACGACCTGATTGTGGCTGTCGCGAATCGGCTCGTAGGCGGTTGTATACCATGCATTGACCACCCAGGCACGTCCCTTATAGCTTGATTCTCTACCGATGACGGCATCATAGACCGGTTGTGACGCATAAGTATTGATCGCTCGATTGCCCTTTTCGTCAACCACCGTAGTCGAGATTCTCTTCGCCTGACTCCCTTCCTTGAGGAAGATCGTGCACTGTGAGCCGGTTGCCTTGGAGACTTGATCAACGAATTCGTAGTTGTTATTCACGATGTTGTTGCGACCGCTCGGATCGAGAACCATCTGCCCATCGCGAAAGTCCACTCGACCATTGCTGTAGCGCTCGAACTGTAGCGCTGCGTACTTGATATCCGACTCCGTCTTCTGCTGCGCTTGAATCGCCGCAACTTGACAGAGATCCTTGGACATCGCTGCCATTTTGACCAACTCATCTTTGGCCAGTTCGTCCAACATCGACTTTGACTTGACTACACTTACCAGACCAATGCCAACAACGGAGAGCAGAAGCGCCGCTCCAGTCATCAGCATGATTTTCTTGGTTAGATTGAGTTTCATGATGCCTTTCTCCTCGCTGTGATTGTTGGGGCCATGTATTTCGACAAACGTCTCAGAAGCGGTAAGTCATCTCCAACGCCAACGACAGGCGGTTGTTCTTGTGAACCTCAGTGCTGATCGGCGCTGGCACAGGTCCGAACCGCTTGATAGCTCTCTGCCCACTGGAAATCGTGTAAAAGACCTCGTGGTTGGAGACTTCGTATTTCATCTCGACCAGTCCTTCGAGACCATCCACAATTTTCAGTCTCGGCGCAACCGTGAAGGCCTTCAGGTCCTGCGCGTATCCGGTAGGATACCCTTTGTAGTCCTTCATATAGTCAAAACGGGTTGTCAGATTGACGTTGCTGCTCAAATCGATATTGCTCATAAGCAGAAAGCCAAACCATTTGGCGTCGTTGCCATCGGCGAGAACCTTCGACTCAATTCCGTAGTTCGCCTCGCCGCCGATGAGATATGAGGGGGTGACGTGATACGTAAGATCGAGATCAAACACACTCCGGCGACTATCGGTGCGATCAAGCTGCTCCGGCCCCGTTATGGCCGAGAGTCCGAAATTTAGGTCGGCAATCGGCGTAAATCCCCAGCGCGTGCCCCAGGTCTTGCCGGAATTGTTGTCGGAGTTTACATCCCAGCCGTTGACCACATACACAATGGCATCAACCGCAGGCGAAAACTGTGTGTACATGCTCGCACCGGTGAGGTTACAGGGTACCGCATAGGTTGAAATGGCGGCATAGGAATGCTGGTAACGACCCGGCGCGTCGCACGATTCAAATCCCAATGGCGCATTAAACTTGCCGAAACTAAATGTCCATTTCTGGGTGGAGCCGAGATTGTAAGACAAATATCCTTGCTCCAGATCCATATTAAACTCGCCGCTGCCGTCGTTGACATACTCGATGTCGGCGCGCACCGTTGCCTTATCGGAGAAGCTGTGTTCAACATCTAACTCCGTCTCGTCTAAGCCGAAAGTACTGCGATCACTATTTCGGTCATCGATGGCGCTGGCATTTAAAAAACCAGACAACTTGATACCGGATAACGCGCTCCGATCGGAGACGTTATCGGTCTTGACCAGCTCCGTTTCCGGCGGAGTCAAACTGGAATTCACATAGGACTCCAGATGGGCATTGAGAGCGGTCAGACCTTCGGTCAATTCGGCAATCTCACTGCTGGTTGACGTGGTGGCGGTTACGCCTTCAGGATCGGCTGAGGCCAGTTGCTGCCGTGCAACAGAAAGCTTGCTCACCTCGGCTCGCAATGAATCAAGGTCGCGCTTAAATTGCGCGAACACAGCATTGCTGTCCGCGGATACACCGGCGACTGTTTGCCCGGTGAGTTCCTTGCGGAGTTTGGCGATATCTGCCGCGCGCGCACTTGCCTCCTTTTCGACCAACGCCTTCAAGTTGGCTTCCACTCGATCAACGGCGCCCAGCAGTTGCTGGAAATCCTGTGCGATCACCGTGCCTGTCAGTGTCAAGCTCAGCAGGACAACAATGACGATGTTAGCCAAGTACCTTTTCATGCGATTCCCTCCTATTATTACAAGATTGATATTCCATTCTTGGTTTTCGGTCGATTTGCCCCCCTCTTTATTGACTAAGATCAGGTTGCGCGCAGTTGTACAAAGAATGACCACCTGCGAAGTTCCCTTTGGAACGAAATTTGATTTTCCGCCACTACTACTGTCTCGAAATGAAAAATCGCGGCCATTTTAGGGGAGTCGTGCCCCAACGTAACATGATCCTATCACGTAGCCGTCTGGGTGCGTAATTATAGACGTAATGCCGTCATGATGTCATCGCAATGGTAACGCGGGAAAGCGTGAAGAAATTATGAACAGAAACGGCGACACGTATGTTGACCAGCACCCGTCCGAGGGTGACGAAATGAATTCGGGACTGACCATCTCAAGGAGGATGATTTGCAGGATTTGAAAGGCAAGGTTGCGCTGGTAACCGGCGGTACCAAAGGAATCGGCAAAGCGGTAGCTCTACGTCTGGCCAAGGCGGGCGCGGACGTTGCCGTCAACTATTTCCGCAGTCGTGATGCCGCCGAACGGACCGTTGCTGAGTTGCAGGCGCTTGGCTCGAATGCCATTGCGATTCGCTCCAATGTCGGCAAACACGAACTGCTCCATAAAATCTTCGATGAGATGCGCGCCAAATACGGCAGACTTGACATCCTCATCTCCAACGCCGCGCTCGGGATATATACCGAGGCGATGAAGATTGATGACAAGGCTTGGGACTTGTCGATGCATACCAACGCGCAGGCCTTTTTGCTCTGCGTGCAACACGCTCAAGACATGATGCCCGAAGGTTCGCGCATCGTGTCGTTGTCGTCGCTGGGATCGCAACGCTATATTGACGGTTACGCGGCGATCGGCGTCTCCAAGGCCGCCATCGAAACCTTGACCAAGTACCTCGCTTTTGAACTTGCACCGCGTCGAATCAATGTCAATTGCGTTTCCGGCGGGTTTATCGATACCGACGCTCTCAAAGTATTCCCGTCGTATGATGAAATGTTTAAGGAAGTCGTAAAGCGCACGCCGTTCGGAAGAGTAGGTACACCGGATGAAGTTGCCGGTGTTGTATTCTTTCTCTGTACCGACGACTCCCGCTGGATCACCGGCCAGACTATCATCGTGGATGGCGGTTACTCGCTGGCATGAGCTAACCACGTTGGCGCATCCATTTCCCGCGTACCGTCGGTAGGATTGGCATTCCTGCCTGTCCGCAATCTTCCTCAACCTCCCGCTGCTGGGTGGATTTTATTCAGGCGTCGTCAGGAATCCCGGGGTTGTCCCATAAGTTGCGTTTTGGGTATAGAAGCCAAGTACGGCGTACAATGTGTAGGGGTCGCCCTTGCGGCGACCCGCATGAACATTGGGTGGAATGAAGAGTCAGCGGGCGACCGCAATGGTCGCCCCTACAAGAAATCCTTCGTCTATCCGCCAAGATCATGCTTGTGGAACAACCTCTTCCTGCCTGTCCACCGTCTTTCTCATTCTTCCTGTGCTGAAAGGATGTTTCAACAGTTCCCGTGCGGATAACCGTATCATCACCAGGGGTGGCTACGAGGTACTATGCCTAGAATCACTTCCGTCGGCAAGGCGCTGCCGCCTCATAAACTGACGCAACTAAATATCAAGGATTTTGTCAGGACTCATTTCAGCAACTCGCAGCTCCCGATTGATAGACTGCTGGAAGTTTTCGAAAACGCACAAATCAATGAGCGCTATTTCTCGGTGCCGATCGATTGGTACCGCGAAGAACACAGCTTCGTTGATAAGAATGAGCAATACATCCTCTCCTGTGATCGGCTGGGTGTCGCTGCTGCAAATGACTGTCTGCAAGCTGTCGCAATCTCGCCTCAAGAGATCGACTACATCATTTTTGTTTCATCTACCGGCATAGCGACACCATCGATCGACGCCCGATTAATCAACTTGCTACGGATGCGTCCCGACATTCGACGCACACCGATCTGGGGACTCGGCTGTGCCGGAGGCGCGTCAGGACTATCTCATGCCTATCATTATCTGCTGGCGCATCCACGGCATCGCGTCCTTATTGTGACTGTCGAACTATGTGGCCTAACCTTTCAGCAGAACGATTTTTCCAAGAGCAATCTCGTCGCCACGGCGCTTTTTGGCGAAGGCGCCGCCGCCGTCTTGATGACCGGCGACGAAATCGATTTGGACGGCGTGGAGGTGCTCGACACTCGCTCTACTTTCTGGCCTGAGTCGCTTGACGTCATGGGCTGGAACATGATGAACACCGGCTTGCAGGTTGTGTTCAGCCAGAGCATCCCGCAGATTGTGAAAGCTCGTGCGCGTGTAAACTTCGAGGGGTTTCTTGGCAGCCATGGCTTGGTCCTTAACGACGTCGCCTATTTTATCTTACACCCGGGCGGCGCCAAGGTGATTGAGGCATACGAAGACGCACTCGCTCTCGGCAACGGCAAACTTGATATCTGTCGGCAATCGCTGCGAGATTTCGGCAACATGTCGGCGGTTTCCGTGCTGTTTGTCCTGGCCGAACACCTTAACCACTTCCCTTTGAATTCGGGCAAGTATGGTCTCATTTCCGCGCTTGGCCCGGGATTCTGCGCCGAAAATCTGCTCGTGCGTTTCTAAAAGTTGGGTTGCATTCTCCTCCCATTTGTATAACATTCCGTCGCCTGTTGACGGTGGGTACGATGCCGCCACGAGCGAAGTACTATAGATGAGAAAACGAGCAGAAACTTCAGACCAATAAGGAGAACCGATGAAGAGGCTTATCAGCATCATGGTTGTTGCGTCGCTGTTGACGTTTGCATTTGTCGCCGTCGCGCTGGGCGAGTCAACGACCGATTCCACTAAGAAGGTGACGACCGTCAAAGCGGTTGAACCAGCCAAGGAAACCAAGGCTGACGTCACCAAAAAAGACACGACCAAAGCAGCCACAGCAGCAGGGAAGGCGAATGTAGGGAAAATGGAAAAACAAGACACAATCACGACCGCCAGTGGTCTCAAATACATTGATATCAAAGTTGGCAACGGCGCCGTACCCAAAACCGGACAGACGGTCGACGTCCATTACACCGGCTGGCTCACCGATGGCAAGAAGTTTGACAGTTCCAAGGACAAAGGCGTGCCGATCAGCTTCCCTCTTGGGCAGGGCAGAGTGATCAAGGGTTGGGACGAAGGTCTCTCAACGATGAAAGTCGGCGGCGTCCGCAAGCTGATCATCCCACCGGCACTCGCTTACGGCGCACCCGGTAGACCCCCCGTTATCCCTCCGAATGCCACGCTGGTGTTTGAAGTAGAATTGATGGGCGCGAAGTAAACACGCCGCATATCGCAGGGGCGACCAGTCGGTCGCCCCTCGCTTCTGTTTGATTAAGTCGATCTCTCAAGGATAGTCAGGGGTGCCAATGGTTGGTGTGATGTCAGGAGTTCCTCTTGATCTGAGCTACGTTATTCCTATCTTGCACTAGCTATTAGAATCTGAGGAGGTATTGGCGATGAAACGCCACGTTACAAAAGCTTTGGTGGGCATCCTATTCTTGACCGCACTGCTGTCGGTTGCTTGCAGTGATCACGGATGTGAGCCGGGTTACGTCACAACAGCATCGGGATTGCAGTATCTTGATATCAAAGTCGGAGCGGGAGCTATTCCGCACACTGGCCAGACAGTGGAGATTCACTACACCGTTTGGCTGGCAGACAGCACCAAGGTCGACAGTTCCAGGGACAGAGGCACACCACTTAGCTTCCGGCTTGGACAAGGCACAGTAATCAAGGGATTGGACGAAGGGCTTTCCACAATGCGGGTGGGCGGAATCAGGCAGCTAATCATCCCGCCTGCCCTTGGCTATGGCGAACGTGGTGCCGGTAACGTCATCCCACCGAATGCTACGTTAGTATTCGAAGTCGAATTGCTGGCTGTTAGATAGCAGAGAAAACACACCGGTACCCCACAGCTTGCTGTGGGCTTATTGCGGTGAGTACTCTGTTACTGCCCCTTTGCGGCTTGCGCCCGACGCTTCCTACCGCTTCAGTCTGATTATCGTTCCCCCCGAACCGGCGAAGAAGACATCCTTGCCCACCAACTGGCAGTCGCTGAACGATGTGATATAGTTCAACGTGTCGACCAGCCACAATCGACCCTGATTGGTTGTCATCCCCAGGAAACGATCACCCCCTAGATAGACAATATCGAGATCGGGCGACGCCACACAGGTGAGATTGCGCATACCCAGCCTGACCTTATCCGTCCATGACCAGCCTCCGTCGGCGGTGTTGCGCAACACACCCCGATCCCCCACCGACCAGCCATGAATGATATCCGTGAAAACCATCGCACGAACCGTGTCTCCTCGGCTCCCATTATGCTCCCAACTCGTTCCCTTGTCGATGCTATAAGTGATACCATCTCCGCCGAGAATCCAGACGTGACTCACCGGGGCTACGCACAGACGCCGAAACCCGGCATGCTCGGTGACTTGGAAGTTCCAGGTAAGCCCCTTGTCGGCAGACTCACCGACGACACCGGCGTTCTTGCCTTCGGACGTTTTGGCTACGCCGACCACATATCCGTGTCCCTTATCGAGGAAAACCATGTCGCGCAAATCATAGGTTGAATCAGTGGCAATACGATTCCAACTCTTGCCGCCGTCTTCGGTACGTGCCAGATAACCCGATCGACCGAAAGCAAAACCGATGTCGTCATTCAAGAAATAGAAATCACTCGGGCTGCCACCATCCAAAACGAGCTTCGTGAAAGTCTTGCCACCGTCCGTAGTTTGGTAGGCTTCGCCGGATGCTGTCGCAGCAAAGCCGGTCGTGCCGTCCAGAAAGAAGATGCCGTTGACTGCCGCCGAGGTTGGCAGGTTCAATCTTTCACCCACAAGCAGGTTGTCATTCTTGGCTGAACAGCCGATCAGATTTAGTAGGAGCATTGCGAGAACAGTCGTTTTCAAATATACCATGGAGCACCTCATTGCCAAAGAGTAGTGCACTATTGGTATCGGATGATGCCATGTCAAGTCAAGCAAAAACTGTTTGTGAAACCCGTCCCAGCGCGTCACATTCCGCGCCATCGGTGGTCGATATAAACTGCGGAGGATGATCTTGACTGACGAACTGCTGCGCCTTGAAAACATCGGCTGCCTTAACGATCGCGGCCTCCCTCTGGTGGAACAGGTCTCCTTCGTGCTAAACACCGGCGGTATTCTCTGGGTAACCGGACCTGTCGGCTCCGGCAAGACGACTTTGTTGGAAGTATTGATCAAAGAACGCCGACCCGATGTAGGCAAGCTTTCCTTTCGCCGGCAGCCGCTCTGGGACAGAGGATGTATCAAACGCAGCCAATTACGTCGTCAGATTGGCGTTATCTTTCAGGAGGATTACTTGCTCACGGAACACACCGTCTTTGAGAATACCGCCGCCGCTCTTCAATTCACCGGTTGCTCGCGGTCAGTTCTGCGAGACCAGACCTATCAAGCCCTCGCCGAGGTCGGTTTTACTGCCAAAGCCGAGCAGGGAGTGCACCTGCTGTCGTCATCCGAAAAACGCCTGCTGTCATTGGCACGCGTCTTGGCAAAGATGGCGCCGCTGGTGATTGCCGATCTGAACACCTGTGAGGTCGACCAGAAGGTAATTGCGCCACGACTGGAGACTCTCGCCTCCTACGGCTGTGGTGTCCTAATCTTCAGCAAGCAACGCTCGCAGGCAACACCGCAAGCGCCGGTGACGGCAGAGTTGATGCTGAGGTAAGCGAATGAAGAACGGGTTTGCTTCCAAAACAACAGGCCTCGTCGGCGTGATACTTGCCGCTACGGTAGTCGTATTGCTATTGGGCGCAGGCATACTTCTGCAAGAGAACCTGCACAAACAAGAACAGAAGTTTCGAGCTGACCTGCGACTCGAGTTGTTCCTACGCGACGATACGACTCCCGCTGAACTGCGCGAGCTTATTGATCAAGTTAAGTCTCTGACCGGTTATGAATCGTTTGATGATCAAGATAAGGCTGAAGCCTATGCACGGATGCAGGGAACGCTCGGCACACAGTTGCTCCCTGCCGGCGGTTACAATCCTTTCCCCAATTCGCTAATCGTGTCGTTTATTCCAAAGACCGCAACCTTTCAGAATTTTCAGAGCGCTGAGAACCGACTCAAGTCCATCCGCTGCGTTGAAGGAATTCGCTATCCCAAAGCGTCTCTGATGTCACAGGAGAATGTCTACTCGTTCTTCGGTAAAACCGCAACTCTGCTGATGTTGTTGGTAACGGCCTCTCTGTTCTTAGTTGTGTGGCTCGGCATACGCAGGATTGCTTTGGCGCAGAAGGAGGAATCCCGGATTCTTCTCCTCCTCGGAGCGAACTGGAAGCAGATCGGACTGCCGTTGCTTGGTAGAGGGCTGTTTGTCGGCATCGCCGCCGCCGTCGGCGGACTGCTCCTGCTGTACCTGTTCTGGCATTTGTCATCAAGACTTTCACTGCAGCTTTCGTTTATCACCGGTAACGGCATAGCAGTTGTTGTCGCTTGCAGTATTGTCGCCGGTGCAGTATCCGCAGTTGTGGCGGCGCGGAGTCAATTGAAGTGACCACGAAAAGAATCTTTGCAGTCTTCATGCTCCTTTTCGCATCGCTGTTGCTGAGCATTGCCCGTGCCGAGGTCGCCACGCCACAGACTTCTATCTCCGACATGCAAAAGAAGCTTGCGACCGTACGCAGCGATGTCGAACAGCTTCTGGATACGCAGGCCGACATCTACGATCAACTCGATAAGGTTGAAGCTGAATTGGAATTATCTAGTCGTTTGCTACGTGAGTTGCGCACCCAGAGTCGTAGTATCGCCGGAGAAATCGAAGCTACCGGAGACACAATCAGCATCCTCAAGCTACAGTCGTCGACCGGCAATATCACCATCGCCGTCCACTTGCGCGCCCTTTACAAGCAACCACAGCCGGATGATTATCTCATTCCCTTTGCGATGACCGATGGTGATGACGCCGACGATTACGATTACCTGTTCCGACGGCTGATCAACTCCGACAAGCAGCGGCTTGTGACTATCAATTCCGATCTGGTAAGCAGCCAACAGTTGCTCGCAAACCTGAAATCGCGACAGCAATCGCTGGTTGATGTCACGGCCGCCAAGCAGGTAGAGGAAACTCGGGCGGAGGAGGCGATCAAGCAGCGTGACCGACTGCTGGCTCAGGTCAAAGGGCAGCAGCGCCAGAAGATGCGGCAACTTGAGGAAATGGACAAATCATCACAAACCATCGGCGATATCTTTGAGGAAATCGAAGCCGAGCGCCGACAAACCGTCGACGCCATCTGGCAGCGAGAACACGATTTTGCGCTGCGACGAAAGGGCCGACTATACTGGCCGGTGCTCGGCAACGCCGTGACCGGATTTGGACTGCGACAGGAGAGTGACACCCGCCTGCTGACCAAGAGCAACGGCATTGACATTGCCGCGCGCGCCGGGGGGAAAGTGGTTGCGGCGGCGACCGGCGAAGTGTTATATATCGGTTGGGCGCGCGGGCTGGAACGATTTGTAGTTGTTGACCATGGCGGCTCAATCTATTCGCTGTATGGCAACCTCGATCAAGTGTCCGTTAGTGAAGGCGATCAGGTTATTCGCGGCGAGCAGTTTGCCACGGCAATCGGTTCGCGATTACACTTCGAAATTCGTGACGGCAAAACCGCCGTTGACCCCGCCGATTGGCTCAGACGATGACGACTGCAAAAACACAGACTCTGCTTCCACAAGCCGAACTCTACGAGCGACTCTGTCGCCTCTTCCATGAAAATCGCTTGCCGTCATCGCTGTTGTTCGCCGGCAAAAAAGGGGTCGGCAAATGGGTGGTTGCCAATCTTCTGGCCAAGACCATCACCTGCCAGAATCCTGCCGACAACTTCTGCGGTGAATGCGCCTCCTGCCGACAGGCCATTGCCTTTTGCCATCCTGATATTTACTACCTGTTCCCGCTCCCCAAGGACGAGGACAAGGCCGACAAACTTTATCTTCCCTACTTGCAGCAGAAACAACAGCGACCGTTTTCGGATGCCTCCGATGACGTCACCAGTTTCGTCACCATCGACAACATCCGGAAATTCCAGAGCAATCTGTCACGACATCCCAGCTTGGCGAAATTCAAAGTCGGGATCATCTACGAAGCCGAGCGGATGCTTCCCGCGACGATGGATTCTCTGTTGAAAACGTTGGAGGAACCCCCTCGCGATTCGTTCCTGATTGTTTGTACCGATCAACCCCGCTTTTTGCTGGCGACGATTCGTTCGCGCCTGCAGCGGGTCAGCTTTCCGGCGTTGGAGTCAAAGTTTGTCGAGTCGTATTTGCAGCAGAATTTCGAAATCCCGGAGAAGGAATTCGGAATCGTCGCGCGCTTTGCCGCCGGTGCGTTGTACAATGTCGAACAGTTCGTGGAGAAAGCGTTTTTTGAGGCGCGCGAAACCGCGTTCGATTTGCTGACCAATGCGGTCACTATGCCTGCGTCTGATCTTGTTGTCAAATGCTCCGGCAACGCCGCGCTCGAAAATCGCGAGAAAGTGGAACGGCTCTTGATTCACTGGCAAAGCATGCTGCGCGATCTGATGGTCATCAATACCTTGCCCCTGCAAACGGGCATCGACCCATCGCAAGCCCTAATCAATTTTGACTATGCCGACCGCTACTTGGAGCACCGCGGGCGATTTGCATCATTGCAGCGGGTAGAACAACAAATCGAGAAACTGGAACAAGTGCGCTCCGAGTTGCGCCGCAACGTCAACCCCAAGATGGCAGCAATCAGCTTTCTCGTCGGATTGAATCAGCCCTAAGCAAATCCGTGGGCGGATGTGCTACAGAATTTGAAGGACTACTGCGTCGGGGGAAATTGTCGCGTTGTAGGGAATCCTTTCCTTACGACACAGAGCGGTAGGGTTTTCGTCATTCTTGCATACTGTAACCGCTCTTCTTAAGCCAACTCACAATGCGCGATACAGCGCAGATGTTACGACTGTTTCCTGCCATACCTTTTTTTGCATCGCGAGCACTCTACGCTGAATGCTGCGTGTAGCACGTTCGCTTCAAATCTCAAAAGTAGTTGCCCGTTTAGGGGAATTGAGCTAACTTCCGACAAATAGCTGGGCAAAATTTGCACCGGATGAACAGCTGCCAAACAGAGTGTCTTCGGTGTAGGCCGGAGCTATATGCGCGCGACCTCTGCCGCTAGAGACTCATGCTAAAGACCAGGAAGCTCTTCTCAGCATACGGATTCACAACAAACGTAGCCGCAACTGGCAACGAGAATTTCTCGGTGATGGCGATTGTCTTCGAAGCCGTTACCCCGACATTCAGCACGGCAATCTCATCCTCGGTTATTCCGTACCAGGAGCACTTCCCTTTAGTACCGCCCGCAAAGAGGGTCAACGAAACATCGTTCAGAGTGATCGGATATCCAAGCTCGAAATAGGGCGCGTGGTCAGCATCGTTGTAGACATTGACGGCAAAGAGCACCGTAATCGGACATTTGTCCTGACTGGCAAATGCCAGACCCGCTTCGACCGTGTGCGAACCGGTGCTGTCGTCGCTGAAATCGAAGAATCTCGTGTTGAGATAAGGAAATGTGTAGTCAGTCACAAACGGCTTGAACGTGCCGGCCTTGGTGGAGATGGCGTAGGAAGCGAAGATGTCGATTTCGTCATAGTTGGACGATTCGTAAGCCAGAGCATAGGAGCCCCAGAGGCCCACATTGAATCCCCCCAACGAATATGACAGGGTCGGTTGAATGCTGACAGAGTTTCCGAAATCGAAACCGCGCCAGATATAACGACTGACCAGATCGGCATTGACTCCGATTGAACCGTATTTGCTTCCTGTTTCCTCCGCATGCAAGCTGCCTGCATAGTGCTTAAAAGGAAGGATCAGCGCAAGCGCTGACAGAATCATTAAGAAGCGATATCTCATGGAATTGGACTCCTCGAGACTTCAGTTCTCCAGCAGGCGGCTATCTCAGGCCGCCCGGCCAAAAGCAAACGACAACCGCGTGCCGGAGAGGGCACGGATGAAGTGTAAGTTTCGGATGCGAGGCGCATCACGTCTTCTATCCCTCCCGGCACAGGTTGTCGATTGACATGTTAAATTCCTTCGTAGGCGGTTTCGCCATGCAGCGACTTGTCGAGACCATCCTCTTCCTCTCCTTCGCTCGTGCGAACGCGAGTGATTTTATTGATTACCCAGAGCATGCCGAACGTGAACGCGAGGGCATATATCGATGAAAACACAATCGCCATAAGCTGAGTAACAAAGAAGCTGCTGTTGCCGGCAAACAAACCATCAGCGCCGGCGGCATTGACCGCCTTGGTGGCCATCAGCCCGAGGAGAACCACTCCCAGCGCTCCACCAACGCCGTGAACACCCCAGACGTCCAGAGCATCATCCCATTTCAGACGATTCTTAAGATTGACGGCGAAGTAGCAGACGACACCCGCCAGAATGCCGATAATCGCGGCGGAAGTTGGTGTCACATAACCAGCGCATGGCGTGATGGTTGCCAATCCCGCCACGGCTCCGGTGAGCAGACCGAGGAATTTGGGTTTCTTCTCAATGATCCAAGCCAAGAGCATCCAAACCGGTCCGGCGAAAGATGCCGCGATATCAGTATTCAGAAATGCCAAGCCGGTCACTGCATCAACCCTCAGCTCGCTGCCGGCGTTGAATCCATACCAACCAAACCAGAGCAGGCCGGTACCGAGCGCCACCAAGGGGATACTGTGAGGAATACTATCGCCGACTTTTCGTCGTCCGACATAGAGCACCGAGGCCAGTGCCGCCATGCCGGCGATGTTGTGGACGACGATACCCCCCGCAAAATCAAGCACACCCATTTTGGCGAGCAGGCCGTTCCCCCAAACCATGTGGACAAACGGGAAGTAGACAAACACCAACCATCCAACAAGGAACATCAGATAGGCTCCGAACTTAATACGATTGGAAAATGCACCGGTGATCAGAGCAGGGGTGATGATGGCAAACATCATTTGGTAAGCCATAAACACAAACTCGGGAATGTTGCCGCTGCCGAAGGGGGAGACAGTGTTTAGGGTGACACCGATCATGAAGGCCTTGTCGAGGTTGCCGATAATGCCTCCTTCACCGCCGGAAAAGCAGAGCGAATAACCAACCGCCCACCAGACGATGGTCGTGACCCCCATAGAC
>CAIVAP010000271.1 GCA_903903945.1 uncultured bacterium
GAGCTATATCACAAGACCTATGGAGTGGACTACGTCAATCTCGGCTACAAGGCCAACTACACGGCGGTGCTACTCGGAATGGGTAGTTCGATTGAGTCGATTTATCCGTCAGACCAGTACGGCACGCCGCTGGCGAAGTTGCCGTTGATGCAAACCGTGAAGAACTACGATCAGATCAGTTTCATCTTTATCGTTGCGGACAACGGCATCGTTGACAATTGGATTTCGATTGTAAATGCTCAGTTTAGCACACCGATGGGGGCCGGTGTTACGGCGGTGATGGCGCCGAAGTTTTATAGTTACGTGCAGGCAAAGCAGATGACTGGTCTGCTTGGTGGGATGAAGGGGGCCGCCGAATATGAAATGCTGGTCAATAAACCGGCCATGGCGCTGATCGGTATGGATTCGCAGTCTTTGGCGCACTTGCTGATCATTGGCTTTGTAATCGCCGGCAACGTCGCGTTTTTCGCGACGCGAAAGAAGAGGGAGTCGAACCGCTGATGGAGATTCTTGGGCTTTGGCTGGCAGGTTTCTTTACGCTCTCGCTTTTCTCCTTCCTATACAAGGACAATCCGTTTTACGGACTGGCGGAGCATGTCTTTGCCGGGCTTTCGGCCGGCTATGAGGTCGGTCTCGTCTATCACTCGGTGATTCTGCAACAATTGGTGGATCCGATCAGCCAGCACTGGGTCAACGCCGCCGCGGGGGATCATCCGGGATTTCATATCATGAAGATCGGTTTCTTGTTGTTTGCCGGTGCTCTGGGTGTGCTGATGTTCACGCGCTTTTTCCCGAAGGCGTCGTGGATATCGCGCTACCCGCTGGCATTTGTGATGGGGAATACCGCCGGGATTTATCTGATGTCGGAGCTTCATGGCCGCTTGATACCACAAATTGCCGGTACGTTTGTCAATCTGCTAAATCCGCTGAATCTGATCATCTTCTTCGGCGTGTTGACGACGCTGATCTATTTCTACTTCTCCAAAGAGCACACCGGCGTGCTTGGTGGGAGCGCCCGGGTCGGTATTTGGTTTATTATGATCGCGTTTGGCGCTCATTTTGGCTACACGGTAATGGGGCGAATTAGTTTGTTAATCGGGCAAGTACAGTTTATCCTTATCGACTGGTTGAAGTTGGTCAAACCGGGTTGAGGTCGTAATGAAGGTTGTTATTCCGGTCGCCGGCGAGGGAAGACGTCTCCGCCCGCACACTTACAGCACTCCCAAATGCCTGTTGCAGGTCGCGGGAAAGCCGATTCTCGGTCACATCGTCGATCAGATTTTGGAACTGGACTTCAGCGAGATCATCTTTGTCACCGGGCCAAACGGCCAGCAGCAGATCGAGCAGTTTGTTCGCAGCAACTACGACTTCAATGCGCGATTTATCGCACAGGAAAAGCTCTACGGTCTCGGCTATGCCGTCTATCTTGGTATTGTCAGCCGTTCGGAAGATTTGCTGATAGTGCTGGGTGACACGATTGTGGAACTGGACTGGCGAGGAATGATCGCGACGGGCAATAACACGCTGGTGGTCAAGGAGGTTGCCGATCCGCGCGCTTTTGGGGTCGTGGAAACCGCTGGTGACCGCATTGTCCATTTGGTGGAGAAGCCGGAGAATCCGCCGACGAATCTGGCGGTTGTCGGCGTGTACTATATTAAGGATACGGCTAAGTTTTTCGACTGCATTACCGAAGTTATCGAAAAAGGGATCACTACGCACGGAGAGATTCAGGTCACCGATGCGTTTGATCTGCTTATCAAGAAGGGGTCGACCATCCACACGTTTCCGACTACCGGCTGGTACGATTGTGGCCAGAAAGAGACGATCTTGTCAACTAATCGATTTTTGCTCGATCGTCAGGCGTCCTCGGCGTACCGTGACGGTTCGGTAATCATCTCCCCTTCCTACATTGCGCCCGAAGCCGTGATCGAGAATTCGGTAATCGGTCCGTACGCTTCGATTGGCAAGAACAGCGTCGTGCGCAACTCGATTGTGCGCGATAGCATTATTGCC
>CAIVAP010000272.1 GCA_903903945.1 uncultured bacterium
TGAAAATGCTGCAAAAAATCATCGCCGGCGAGAAGATGTTCACCATGTGATCGTGGAATCGCCACTGACAAATTTCTGGTGCTGCAGCTCGGTTCTGGGTGTAGAATCGCTGCGGCGCTTTTATTTTGGAGCAATTTGTCGCAAAAAGTGAGTGAGAAACAAATTATCAGACGAGATTGGATATAGACCATGGCACGAAAAAAGGTAACGGTTAAGAAAGCGCGAAAGGCGGCCGGCAAGTCCAAGGCGGTTGCGCCAAAGGCGTTAAAACCTCGTAAGATTGGGGTTCAGCTCAAAGAACTGCCTGTGGAGACGAAAAAGCCGATTCTTTCCACTGGGGGCAAATACTTCTATTATTTCGGAGGTGGCAAGGCCGAGGGTTCCGGTACGATGAAAGACATCCTTGGAGGAAAAGGGGCTGGTCTGGCGGAGATGGTCAATCTCGGTATTCCCGTTCCACCGGGATTTACGATTTCAACCGAAGTCTGCAGAATCTACTACGACAACAAGTTGTCGCTGCCCAAATCATTGGACAAGGAAATGAAGCTGATGGTGGAACGGCTGGAAAAGGCGATTGGGGCCGGATTCGGTGATGCCAAGAACCCGCTGTTGGTCTCAGTGCGTTCCGGCGCTAAGTTTTCGATGCCGGGCATGATGGATACGATTCTGAATCTCGGACTCAACGAAGAGACACTGAAAGGCATCATCGCCAAGACCGACAATCCCCGCTTTGCCTACGACAATTATCGCCGCTTCGTTTCGATGTTCGGCAATGTCGTGCTCGGTATTGACAAGGATCAATTCGAAGAAATCATTACCAAGAAGAAGAAGCAGCGTTCCATCAAGCATGACGCTTCTCTGTCGATCGACGATCTGAAAGACATTGTCAAACAGTTCCAGAAGCTAATCGCCGGCAAGTCGGGCGAACCGTTCCCAACTGACCCGTGGGTGCAATTGCAGATGGCGCGGGATGCCGTGTTCCGCAGTTGGAACTCGCCGCGTGCGATTACCTATCGTGCGGCCAGCAACATTCCTTCCGATCTCGGCACTGCCGTAAATGTGCAAGCGATGGTGTTCGGCAATATGGGCGACACTTCCGCCACCGGCGTCGGCTTCACGCGCAATCCGTCAAACGGCGTCAAGGAATTCTATGGTGAGTTTCTGGTGAATGCACAGGGAGAGGATGTTGTCGCCGGCATTCGCACGCCGCAGCCGATCACCGAGTTGGGCAAGGCTTTGCCCGAGGCGTACAAACAACTCAAGGATATCACTGCCAAGCTGGAAAAGCACTATCGTGATGTGCAGGATTTCGAATTTACGATTCAGGAAAACAAACTTTACATGCTCCAGACGCGCACCGGCAAGCGGACGGCGGAGGCAGCAATCAAGATTGCCGTTGATATGGTACAAGAGAAGCTCATCACCAAAGATGAGGCACTGATGCGTGTTCAGCCGGAGCAGCTTGACCAGTTGCTTCATCCTCGCATTGACCCACATGCTCCGGTGGAAGTGATCGCTCGCGGGTTGTCAGCGTCACCCGGGGCGGCCTCCGGCAAGGTTGTGTTCCATGCTGATGAAGCCGTCCGTCTTGCGGAGCGTAGTGAAAAGACGATTCTCGTTAGAACCGAAACCAATCCCGATGATATCGCCGGCATGATCGCCGCCGAGGGGGTGCTTACCGCACGTGGAGGCATGACCTCGCACGCCGCCGTCGTCGCTCGAGGTATGGGCAAGCCCTGCGTCGCCGGATGCGAGGATATTCGCGTCTACGAAGCCCGCAGGCAGTTTGCCGTCGGTACTCTAGTGGTGAAGGACAAAGAGATCATCACGATCAATGGCACGACCGGCGAAGTGATGCTGGGTGAGGTTCCAACGATCGATCCGGAACTCTCCGGCGAGTTCGGCTTGTTCATGACGTGGGCGGATGAGTCGCGCTCGATCGG
Source organism: uncultured bacterium (assembly GCA_903903945.1). Taxonomy (GTDB): domain Bacteria; phylum Zixibacteria; class MSB-5A5; order CAIYYT01; family CAIYYT01; genus CAIYYT01. Next base: position 1,944 of record CAIVAP010000272.1, read on the forward strand.
CATTCGCACCAATGCCGACACGCCCAATGATGCTGCGCTGGCGCGCAAATTTGGCGCTCAAGGTATCGGGCTCTGCCGCACCGAACACATGTTTTTTGGCAAAAACCGTCTGCCGCATGTTCAAGCAATGATTCTCGCTACCACGCAGGACGAACGTCAAGCGGCGCTCGACAAGTTGCTGCCCTTCCAGAAGGCCGACTTCAAAGGGATTTTCGAAGCGATGGAAGGACTGCCGGTCACGATCAGGACCCTTGATCCGCCGTTGCATGAGTTCCTTCCCAAGAAAGAGGATGTCCTGAAACAGATACAGGAGGCGGAGGCGGAGCCGGGAAAGGGTGATGAGGTCGTGCGTCTCAAGAAACTCATTGATCGCATCGACAACCTGCACGAACAGAATCCGATGCTGGGACATCGTGGCTGCCGACTGGGCATCAGCTATCCCGAGATCACTGAGATGCAGGTTAAGGCGATCTTTATGGCGGCCGCCGAGTTGATTCGCGATGGCAAACGCGTTCTTCCGGAGATTATGGTGCCGTTGGTCGGGCAACGCACGGAACTCGTTAATCAGAAGGAAATCATCACGCGTGTGGCCGAGCAGATGACACGCAAGTACAAAGTCGAGATTCCATATCTGGTTGGCACGATGATCGAAATCCCGCGTGCGGCGCTGACCGCCGACGAAA
>CAIVAP010000273.1 GCA_903903945.1 uncultured bacterium
AAGTTTTCCGGCTGCAAGACCTCTAAGTTTCGCTTCAGGGCGAATTCCTTCACCTCGGACATTGCCACTTGTCTTCCTCTCCCCGTAGGTTTGTCTGGTGTCGTTACCACCGCTTCAACCTTGTGTCGGGAGCCGAGAAGCCGTTCCAGCGCAATCTGAGCGAATCTGGGTGTACCGAAGAATATCAACCGCATCCAAATGGTTAATGTATTATGAAACCTTTATTTTCTTAAGTTTTCCGGCGATCAATTCGCGGTCGGCGGAGTTGATGTAGTCTATAAAAAGCTTACCGTCCAAATGGTCGTTTTCGTGTAATATCGCCCGCGCCATCAGTCCCTCAGCAGAAACTGACATCTTATTGCCGTCAAGATCGGTGTAGCGGCAAGTCACCTTGTTTGGGCGTGTGATTTCCAGATAGAGTCCCGGAAATGACAAGCAACCCTCCTCGCAACACTGTTCGCCCGAAACCGATACGATTTCGGGATTGATCAAGACCATTTGATCATATTCGAGGGAGTTCGAGGACAAGTCAAGGATAAAAAATCTCTGATTCCGGCCAACCTGTGGCGCGGACAGACCTAACCCCTTGGCGCGCTTGAGGATTTTGAACATCTCTTCGATGAAAGCGCGCAGGTCTGGGGTGATCTCTGTGACCGGTTCGCAGATTTTTCGCAGTGTACTGTCCCCGTAGAGGACTATCCGCTGCTTGGTCGCTTTAGCTGACTTTTTGAGCAATGGCAGACTTTAGAAACTCCATTTTGACATCATCGGAAATCTTGAGGATTACTTTATTCTGGTCATCGCTAAAACCAAAGACAGTGGCATACATGCCGCCAGTCGTGAGCACCTTGTCACCCTTCTTCAGATCCGCCAGCATCCTCTGATTCTCTTTTTGCCGCTTTTGCTGCGGGCGAATCATGAAGAAATACACAACCATGATGATAAGAAGAAAGGGCAGAAACATGCCAAGCAAGCTGCTGCTACCGCCACCTTGCGCACCTTGGGGCGCTGCCATTAACAAGTAACCCATTCAAATCTCCTCACTTATACGCTAACTCTCTATTTCCTCGTTGTAGTCGGCAAAGAACCGACGCTCAAAAACATCATACTCATCCGACAGGATCGCCTGCCGAGCGTGGCTAACCAGTTCAAGATACAGATACAGGTTGTGAATTGTCAAGAGCCGTAGTCCGGCGATCTCGTTGACATTCAACAGGTGACGCAAATACGCCCGGCTGTAACCGTGACAGCAGAGACATCCACACTCCTCGTCAATGGGGCGGTAGTCGCACGAATACGCCGCCGACTTGACCGACATAGTCCCATGTCTGGTAAACACTGAGCCGTTGCGGGCGTTCCGCGTCGGAAGCACACAGTCGAACATGTCAACTCCCTTGCCAATGCCACGCACGATATCTGCCGGTGTCCCAACCCCCATCAGATAACGGGGTTTGTTCTGCGGCAGGCACTCATCCATCAACTCGATAATCGGCATCATCTCCGTCTTCGGTTCGCCAACTGACAAGCCGCCAATGGCATAGCCGGGAAAATCCAATTCGACCAACGCCTCCGCCCCCCGCTTGCGCAGATCAGGAAAAACGGAACCCTGCACGATACCAAACAAAATCTGACGGCGCGGGTTGGTTTCCCAATGTTTTTTAGCGCGCTCGGCCCAGCGGAAAGTCTGGCGTTCGGCGCGGTCTGCCTCGGAGTGCGTGGTTGGGTACTCGACACAAACATCGAGCGGCATAATAATATCGGCGCCAATATCCCGCTCGATATCAATCGTCCGCTCGGGAGTAAACATGTGATATGAGCCATCAAGGTTTGATTGGAACTTAACGCCATCCTCGGTGATCTTCCGCAATTCCTTCAGTGAGAAGACTTGATAGCCGCCGGAGTCTGTCAATGTCGGCCCACGCCAGCCATTAAAACGTGCCAGGCCGCCGGCATTTCGAATGATTTCAGTACCGGGACGCAGGTAGAGATGGTATGTGTTGCCGAGGATAATCTGGGTTCCCAGATTGCGCAAGTCGTCGGCATCCAGAGTCTTAACCGAAGCCGCGGTGCCAACCGGCATAAAAACAGGAGTCCGTATGATACCATGGGATGTCAAAAACTCGCAGGCTCTGGCGTTACCGGAATTGCCCTCGATGCGGAAGTTGATGCTATCAGTCACGGCTTGTAATATACTTCCGGCAGATAGCAAAGACCAGTTTTTTGAATAGGAGCCAAGCGGAATCGAGGCACGATAAACGGCTGATGGGAATGGTTTGTTTTTCGCAGCAAGTGTAGTTGGTGACTATCATGATTCGAGAAGGAGACTGGATGAACCAAGGTGTATCAGCGGCAGGATGAAACCGAAAGAGAGGTGATTCATGAAGGCGATGTTCACAGGGACGATCTTGATCTGCATTTTGGTGGCAATCTCAGGTGAAGCGGGAGCTGACAATCGCCCACAGTCGAGGATTCATGTAGGAGCAAAAGGCGGGGTCAGTTTTGCCACGCTGAGCGGCGATCCATATACGGCCTACGATGCGCGAATCGGCTTTTCGGCCGGAGTCTTTGTCAGCATCCCGGTAGCGCGAAATGTGTCCATCCAGCCGGAGATTCTGTATAGACAGAAGGGAGCCAAGACGTCAGGATATTGTAACGATTTGCCGACAAATTGGACACTCAAGCTTGACTATGTTGAAGTGCCGGTCTTACTGTCCGTGACAATGTCGACGGCAGGCAATGTGACGCCGCGCCTATTTCTTGGACCGGCGGTGGCATTCAAGGCGTCCTTTAGGCAAGAAGCCAAGAATCAGAATGCCGCGGTGTCTGTTGATATTAGAGGAATCCGCACCCAGGAACTCTGTTTTGTCGTGGGGGCTGGGATGGACTTCCCCTTTAGCTCGGGTACCCTAAGCATCGAAGCGTGCATGACCCCGAGTTTGAAGTCGATTCATGAAAATGATCTTGGTGCTGACCTGAAGAACATCGGTTACTCGCTGTTGCTGGGGTTTTCACCGGGGAGGCGTTGAGGAGCGAAGGGAAGAGTGACGGACTGTCGCATTCTATGCGCAGCCATGATCCGCGTCTTGGGGCACCGGGCATAGTGCTTACCATCCTTCACTTGACACACCGCGAGCAGAGGGCGACTGTTGAAGACCAACAGATCGTCGGTGACGAAACCGGCTATTGCGCCAGATTCTTCGGTGCGGTTGGAATGACAAACAATCGGGCTTTTTCAACCCTTCCAACAAGCGTGATTTATTGCCACAATTCTCACTTTGTTGTAGACATTGATTTGAGTGGTATTATCTTGAGACTGATTTTGGCAAATTTCCCTTCGGGAGGAACATGATGAAACTCAAACAATTCTGGTGCTATGCACTCGCACTCGTCGCGGGATTATTGATGTCATCGAGTGTGTATGGGGTCACGTTTTGGGATGATTTCAACGATCTCGACAACTGGACAGTGTATGGTTCACCGTCGCCAGTGCGGCTGGCTTCGGTATTTGGCAAGACCGATGTCTTCGACAACAACGGTGACGCCACTGACAAGAGCGGCGCGATCTCTATCCAGACCTTCGGTCTTAGCGGCGGCTTCAATATCCGGTCGGATGTCTATCTTAATTTCGCCGACCCGGTCGGCTGCTACGCCGAAGCAGCTATTGGAGTCGCCAATCCGACTTTGCAGGGTTGGGGTGGTTATGATCCTCACATCTACTTCTCGATCAGCGCCATAGGAACCAATTGCGGGTCAATCGCGGTCGCGCTGCGCGGGCACGCTTACTTCTTTGGCAGCTTCAAGACTCCTACGGGCACGGAGACTTTCTACCCGGAAGAGGACACACCGACCAGATTCCTTGCCGATCAGTATGCCAATGGCTGGCATCGACTGAAAATCGTTGTCAACGCCTCGTCGCAAATCAGTTTCTACATTGATACCGTGTTGGTCTATACGGGTACACAGATTGTCTCCAGTACGGTGGCTAACGGCACCTATCCCCTCTGGCTTGGTTCGCAGTCATCAGGAGATGCAGGAAAGGCGTATCATGACTTTGTTACGATTACCACGAGTTGTGAACCACCATCGGAGCCGAGTCTGAGCAGCCCAAGCGCCGGCGCGATTGTCTGCAACTCGACAGTGACATTCGTGTGGAACGACGTGGTCGGCGCCACCAACTACGAATTGCAGGTTGACGATAACTCGGATTTCAGCAGTCCCGAATCTGACCTTGGGTTCACACCGCCGACCCATTCGGTGTCGATAGTAAAGACCGACAATTGTCTGCCGCAGTATTGGCGAGTGCGCGCGCAAAACGCCTGTAGTTGGAGCGATTGGAGTGCGGTACGCACGGTGACCGTCTGTAGCGCACCAACGGCGCCAACGCTGGCAAGTCCGGCCAACGATACTATCGATGTCCCCCAACCGATCGCGCTGAATTGGGACGACATTGCCGGGATGTCCAATTACCAGATTCAGATTGACACGACGTCCGGCTTTGCTCACCCCGTGGTTAACCATATGAGGACAGTATCCAGCGACTCAGTATCGGAACTGGTGGGCAACACGATATACTATTGGCGCGTGCGCGCCACCAGCAGCTGCGCTACCAGCGCCTGGAGCAGCACCTACAATTTCACAACCGCAGCCTGCAATGTACCAGATGTTGCGGTTCTAATCGCTCCGTTAGACACCGCCAGAGGTCAGACTCAGCCGCTTACTTTGGACTGGAGTAATGCTGCCGGCGCATCATCATACCGCGTTCAGGTCGACAATGATTCCGATTTCTCCAGTACGGTGATCGACAACTCGGTTCCGTCATCAACTCTGCTCATCTTGGGGCTGACGGCTGGCACCAAGTACTATTGGCACGTACGCTCTTACAATGGCTGTGGCTGGGGTAGTTGGAGCGACATAAACTGGTTCGAGACCTGCTCCACGGTCGAAGCTCCGGCGTTGGTGACCCCCCATGACTCCGCAAGTGTCTCGTCCCAGCCAGCTTCTTTTGATTGGGATACTGTAGCTACAGCCAGTAAGTACCAATTGCAAATTGACGACACCATCACCTGTGTTAGTCCGCGGGTGGATGTGCAGTTTGCGGCATCACAGTTCGGCACCTATGATCTTAACGATCAAACTCGCTACTATTGGCGCGTGCGGGCCTACGGAACGTGTGGTTGGGGCGCTTGGAGTACCGTGCGCACTTTCACCACCGGCCCAGTGGCAGTAGAGGAGATCGATGCCGCAAGTATTCCGACGGCCTATTCATTGTCACAGAACTATCCGAATCCTTTCAACCCGTCTACGGCTATCGAATTCACTCTGCCGAGACCAAGTCAGGTGACGCTCGAAGTTTATGACATCGTTGGTCGCAAGGTACGGACGCTCGTGTCGGAAGCTGTGACGGCCGGGACCAAGCGTGTAATCTGGGACGGCAACAACGCTGATGGCGCTACTGTGGCATCAGGTGTGTATTTCTACCGGATTAGGGCAAGTGACTTCAGCGAAACGCGCAAGATGCTGCTTTTGAAGTAGCATAGCTCGAAGTTGACATTCCGGGAAATCCGGATTGAATACGAAACTCAACGCCCCAGTCGTCTCGTCGGCTGGGGCGTTTCCATTTTCTCAGTTCCAACCTGCTGGCCGTTTCGCTTGCCCAAGACGCGGCAGCAAATGCCGACAAAGCGGAGATCATCGCTTCCTTTGGCTACGAACGGAGCGGTTTTGTGATCCGTCGCCAGTCGCCGTCGAGCAGCGGTTTGAGAAAGAAAGCACAAAGTGTTTGATACAAATTGGCAAACCTTAATGCGCGAGCGCCGAACGAAACCGCTAACGGGGCAATAGGGATTGATTTCTAAGGCATTGCCTGACAGTACCTTATGAGTGTTTTACCGGCAGACGTCGAAATAAGTCACGCGCAATAAAATCAGCAAAAAAAGTCACAAAAAAAATGTTGACAAGCGTATAGTGTCCGATATATTAGTCGGCTTCAGGAAGGGATTATGCGGAGGTTACGACCATTTCAGGAACGGTGCGTGACCAAAAAAGCGAAAGGAAAGCACGGGTTCAAAGCGAGTCCGTAATTGGTAAGAAAAGCAAAGTAAAACACGAATTTCCTGTTCGGGATGGGTGTGAGCTTCG
>CAIVAP010000274.1 GCA_903903945.1 uncultured bacterium
AGCAGGACTGGCGTCTGTCATTCCTAACACGCCCGTTAAAACAGTGGCGTTTTAAGCGGCGGGTTCAAGTCGCATCCAAACAAAATCGACGTTCTACCGAACTGATGGATGAAGTTGATCGCATTCTTGACCGAATAAATGTGGTAGGATATGAAAAGCTCTCCGAGAAGGAGAAGAAGATGCTGGAGAATGCGTCCAGACAACTCTCCGATAAGAAGGACTGACATTGGGCAAACGAATACTGGTTGCGGACGCCTCTGAGACTATCATTTCCGTCTGTCGCAAACTATTGGGTCAGCACGGTTATGACGTCACGCTGTTTCAGGACGGAACTCGGGCGTTAGAGGAACTCAAACGTTCCCATTACGACCTTGCAGTCATTGCTACAACCACTCAGAATGTCAGTGGCCAATTCATCATTCGTGAGTTGAGGCTGGATGCGGCCAAAGCGAAGTTGCCGATATTGATGCTGCTTGGTAGTTCGGAGTTGCTGGATACGCAGGAGCTATTCGATCTGGGGCCAAACGACACGCTCAACAAACCGTTCTCGCCACAGGAACTGCTGCACCGCATCGAAGGAATTCTTAAGACCACGGGCGAGCCGACCGGTGAACCGGAAGAAGATACGGATATCGAAAGTATTCTCAGCGATGATGCCAAGAGTTTCGAGAAGAAAATATCGGACGCCACTGATAAGCTTTTCCTCGACATGCTGTCGACAACACACGCTCGAGATGACGGGAGCGACGCTCCCCGACTGGACAAACTTGATCTCGCGGAAGATCAGTATGACCTGGAGTCAGTCAAGATGGGTGAAAAGGCCGAAACAGATTCCCCGCATGACTACGACTGGTTTGTCAGCGAAATGAAAGGCGAGGCACCCCCACCAGTCAAGGCGGAACGTCCGACCGGTCTGCCGGGCAAGTTCGAAGTGGAAGAAGTCGGGACTTCGAAAATCACTCTGGACAAGCTCAAGAAAATGCAGACAACGACGGAAGCTGAAAAGACGAAGGTCTATCTCGAAAAGCTGCAGGAACCATTTACCGACGACATTGGCCACGAACCGGCGCATCTGAAAGACTCACGGCAGATTGACATGCGTCAGATATTTGTCAAGCATTTTGCCGAGGTACTTGCCAAAGAGGTTGCCAAGAGCATCGATTTCGACAAGTTGGTCGATGCGCTCCGGGCCGAAATATCTCGCAGCAGTCAGAAGTAACTTGCAAACCTTCTGCGAATCACTATTGTACAACCCAGTATATGAGACCCTCGTTGCCAACGCCATTTCGTCTTGAAATCCGTCATTTACTGACCAATATCCTTGCTTTGTTGTTCTGGCTGATCCCAGTGATGGCTCATGCGCAATTGGATTTCTCCGGTGGCGTCGTTGAACAGCAGTTGGACAAACCGCTGGTTACCGCCCAATCGCTGTTTTCGATAACATCGGCAAGGGCCGGATCATCGCACCGCGCCGCCGTGGTTGTCGATATGGCGAATGGCTGGCATATTAACTCGGCTCATCCACTACAAGGCTACTTGATCCCGGCAAAAGTTGAGTTCGATACCACCGCCCAATTTCAGCCGCGAAATCTGGCCTATCCCGGCAGTGAGGAAGCAACGCTTGCCGGCGAGGTGATGTCGGTCTATAGTGGTCACGCCGTAATAACGTTCGACGTTTCTGTCAGCCCCGATGTAGCGGCGGGTGAATATACGCTTCCGGTGCGATTCACCTACCAACCCTGCAACAACAAGGAATGCCGAGCGCCGCAGACGCTCGATGTCGGTCTCAAGATTGCGGTCGGCGACGAAGGAACACCGATTAATGGTGATATCTTCGGGAGTTCGACAACGACCGCACCAGACAGCAAAAGCGCTCAGACCATTACTGAAACCAATGACATACAACGGCTGATTAATCGCCACGGTGTCTGGGGATATTTCATCGCACTGGGTTTGGCGTTCGTTACCGGACTGTTGCTGTCATTCTCGCCCTGCACCTATCCGATGATTCCGATTACCGTCAGCATTTTTGCCGGACAACAACGGAGTATCGGCAAAGGGTTTGTGTTGTCGCTGTTCTACGTCGGTTCGATGGCGGCCGTGTATGGCATAATGGGATTAATCGTAGCATCGGTGGGGGGTGTGTTCGGCGCTTGGCTGGCAAGTACGCCGGTAGTGATCGGCATCACCGTAATTTTCGTGATTTTTGCCCTCTCGATGTTCGGTCTGTATGAACTGCAGGTGCCGGCGTGGCTGAGGCAGAGACTCGGCGCGCGCGCCTCCGCCGGCGGTGTTGGCGGTTCGATCATTCTCGGTGTTGTTGCCGCTTTGGTCGTGTCGCCATGTGTCGGACCTTTTGTCGCCGGGATTCTGTTGTATATCGCGACGAGCGGCTCACCGCTGATCGGTTTCGCCGTCTTGTTCGTGTTTGCACTCGGACTCGGAACACTCTATGTCATCGTCGGCACGTTCTCCTCTGCGATCAACGCGCTGCCCGGTTCCGGCATGTGGATGGAAGCGGTCAAGCAGTTTTTCGGATATGTTCTGCTTCTGATGGCAGTCTTCTTCCTGCGCACAATCGTGCCAACGACGATCACTGCCATTGCGACCGGTTTGATTCTCATCGCCTTTGCGGTCTTCTGGGGTGGTCTCGACAAGCTCACTTCGGAGTCGAGATTTTTCCCACGTCTGAAGAAATTCCTCGGTATCGTCGCGGTGATTGTTGCGACTTATCTTCTGCTGGGCGCGCTGGTACAATCGGGCTTGATACTGCCGCCGTTACAGGAGTTGCTGCCATCCGGCTCCGTACGAACGGGAGAGAGTGAAGTAAGTTTGATCGCGTGGCAGACTGATCTTGAACAGGGATTGCAGCAGGCTCGTACAGCGGGGAGACCGGTGTTGATCGACACCTGGGCTACTTGGTGCGTAAACTGTCGCGTGCTTGAGAAGAGGACTTTTCACAATGCGCAGGTTGCCGCCGAGGCCGGACGATTTCTGCCGATCAAAGTGCAACTCGAAACATCAGATTCCCCAATCACGAAAGGTTTCATGATGCGCTTCGGTCTCAAGTTCTACTCATTGCCGACAACGCTCTTGATTGATTCGTCAGGCAAAGTACAGCGCATCATGCAAGGCGTGGTGGAACCGGCAGAGATGTTGACCGAAATGCGCAAAGTGAATTAGTCGCGCGCGCAAGTGTTTTCTTCACATCAAAATCAAAATTCAGCAATGCAGCATTTAATTAACTTGTCTTTTGTGAGCGATGACCTATATTCCGGCCGAACAATGATTGACTCTGATTTGGTCCAACGATGGCAACGAAATCATGCGACGGTACTAATAATGTCCTGGTGATCTTCCTCGAAGAGAAGCACCGGCAACTCGTTCAATCACAATTCTCCGATACGCTGGAGAGTAGCGACTCGGATGCGTTGTATCGCGCTTTCCTTGAAGATACTATTGCGGCCTGCTTAACTCTAGACTCCTTCGAGCTTGTCATCTCGTCGTCATCGGGTGAAGCAGAAAAGATCGTTGTCGGAGCCATCGGGAATCTCAAGCTGAGCCTGAAGGGAAAGGCCAAAACGCGGTTGGAGCAGAACTGCATCAAGTTGTGGGATCAGCCGGAAATGCCTTTGTCCGAAGGACTGCAAAAGACCTTTCAGAAGTGTTTTGATAGCGGCTACAGTCAAGTGCTGCTGATTGATTGTGTGACCCCGACCATCAGCCATCGCATGCTGGGAACAGCGCACAAGTTGTTGAAGAAAAAGGATATCGTTTTTGGTCCGACGCTGGAAGGAAGCTATTACCTGATAGGTATGAGCAAATTCATTCCGCAGTTGTTCACGCACATCAACTGGTCGGAGGATGAGTTGATCTATTCGCGCATTGTTGAGGTTGCCCGCGAAGACGGACTTAATTGGGAGGAACTCGAGCTCTGGTATGATCTTCAGCAGCCGGAGGATTTGGAATATCTGGTGCGCGACATCAACGCGTTTCGCATGATCGGCGACGAGTCTTCGGCCAAGCGCACGGAAGGTGTGTTGAATACGCTGATCGAGAAATTTCAGCGTGAGGGGGCGGATTGAACTGGTATAGACTCGAGGAAATGATCTGGCAACAGGTGCAGGAAACCGTGCCGGACAAATGTGATCTGGTGTTTCTGCCGGTCGGCACGATTGAAGCGCATGGCTCGGCGGCGATCGGCACTGACAATATCATCCCGACGGCGATTGCCGATTATCTGGGAGAGAGATTTGGAGCAATCGTTGCACCCTGTGTAAACTACGGCATTACGCGCTCGCTATATGGTTACGCCGGTTCGCTGACAATCAAGCCGGAGAACTTCAAGAACTATATATATGATATTCTGCAATCGCTGCATGACAAGCGGTTCCGCCGGGTCGTAATAGTCAACGGTCATGGCGGGAACAATGCGATGCTCAAGGATGCGGCGTATGATGTTTTTTTCCATTTCGGTCTTAAGATTGCGATTCTGCACTGGTGGACGCTCTGTGCCGACATCACCGAGGAAGTCTATGGCAATCCCGGTGGTCACGCCGGTCAGGATGAGACGGGATTTGTGATGGCGATTGACCCGAAGTATGGTGTCAAGGAACGGTACGATTCGCAACTTGCGTACACAATGAACGCCGGCGCCGATATTATCCCCGTGCCGGGTTCGGTGCTTATCTATGACAAGGACGGCAGGGGTGAGCCGGACTTTGATGTTGCCAAGGGCAAAGTATACGCGAAGAAAGTGATGAAGCGGATGGGAGATTATCTCGACGACATCTTCGCGCGCTGGCAGCGGTTTTTCCCGGACAAGGCATAGATCGGATTCTGTCAGGTCACACGACCGGTTCGTACAGAGCAATGGGGTTGGTGCAATTTGCCAGGTACCATCATGCGTGCAAGTGGCAAGTCATGCGTCGGTCGCAAGACCTGAGAGAACGGGTGAAAAATGGGGTTTAGCTTATCGCTTCTGATACCTTTGTAACGAATTCCTCAACGTCCAAAAAGTAATTTGGATAAGCTTTCTTTAGCAATTCAAGCTTATCTACCATTACAAGAACAGCATACATTCCTTTTTTGTCTGCTATTCTGATTTCAATATCCAAATATTCTTTCAGAGCTTCCTCGGACTGATTAGACAAGAATCCGCGAGATTCCATATTGGGCTTATTTACATCAAGCACTATTAGACGATAGCGAAAATCCTTAGATGCATCCTCGATTAGATCAGGCAATACCCTATACATCCGCAGTCGGTTCTCTACATCAAGTATGTCACAATAATGGCGCAATTCGTCCTTTAATGCCGCCTTATCTGTTGGAGTCTTCGGAACTGGTGCCGTATGTTCCCGAATTGCAAAGTCCGCGCTCATTAGTGCAAAGAAGCGCCGCCAATCTCGCTGCCCAGCTCCTGATTTCAGTGCTTGATGAGTAAAAGTTCCTACCGTCTCCACCGCTGTAGCCCAAATGTGTTGAAGGTGGGAACGCAATTGCACTTCGATCTTTAGACCATTGTACGTCTTGTTCTTATCACTAAAATACCTGTAGATTAAATGATAACTGCGATATCCGGATGACTTGGGCTTTTTGATATAATCATCATGATCGACAAGCTCGTGTTTTTGCCAGCTCTCCTCATATGCTTTAACCAATCCTCTAACTTGCTTAACTGAGGTCACGATCGCGCGACAGCCGCCAATATCCTGCATTTCGGATAGGGTTAGATCCTTGCTCTTAAATCTATCCAGCTTTTCCTTTATTGAAGATAGTCTCTTTATTCTCTGTGCTACAATGGCTTTACGTGTGATCGCTTGAGCTTTTCGTCTTAGTCCGACTTGAAAGGTATTGAGAGGGAAGTAATGACAGGCACGCCAATTATTGACTATCTGAAAAGCTTCTTCCTCTTGGAGAGGAGTTGCCTCGGGATCAATAATAATCCCTCCAGCCAGATCGACTTGTTGTTTAGAATGTAGCGGAACAGCCCACGCCATATCGATATATCATATATTCAATGATCGTGTAATGTCAAGCGAATATTTATTCACCGTCTTGTCTCGAATGATCTTCTGCAATGGATGAATCTCTCAAGCATATTGTCGCCTTAGAGAGTGCGTTATTCAGCAAAGAGAACGCCGTCAGGAAAGGGTTCCCGACGGCGCAGTTTTATATGTGTGTCGGTGAGAACCCACAGCAAGCTGTGGGCTACCGCCTATCCGTTCGTCCTGAGCTTGTCGAAGGATGAACGGACACCTCTTGCCCCTTCGACAAGCTCAGGGCGAACGGAGTCAAAGGGCTCAGGGCGAACGGTACCACAGGGGACAGTTTTGTAGATACCGTCCTTCATGTCAATGGTATTTAGATCAAAACCGCGTCGGTTTTGACATCTTGTCTGCTTTAGATGCGATAGCCGACCGAGAGCAGCACCCTGTCTGACGTATACTTGCTCGACACGTCTCTTCCGCCATCATACAGCGTATAGCTGGCGCGCGCATAGGCGATATCGAGCATCACGATGCGGTCAATCAAGAATCCGAGGCCGGCTGAGAACGAGTTGCGATTTTTCTCGATCTGATTGCTCAACAGAGTACCTGCGATTGGCAACGGATCATGTTTGAAGCCGCCGCGCAGCACCACGCCGTATTGGGGGATGACGTATTCGGCGCCGACGCGAAACTGCACAGCGTCGCTATAGTACTTCTGGAGAGCCTTGTTGTTTGGTTTATCGGCTTCGCTTTTATACTCCAACTGCGACCAGTCAGTGTAACCGACATCACCCTCGAGCGTAAACGTCGCAATTCTTAGCGCCGCACCGGCGTTGAAGCTGAATGGATGCTGCAAATCGTATTCATAGCTGCCGACCGATTCATCTCTGATGCCGTTTATTATGGTCACCTGAGAATAATCCTGCTTAATCCTGAAACGAGTTGGCGAGTCGATAGTCAGACCAAGGGTCAGGTAAGGATTCACTTCGGCAATCATACCAAGACGAATTCCGATACCCGAATATGTGCTGCTGATTTCATCGATGTAGTGTCTCGAAACAAAATCCCCTTCGCTCTGATAGTCCCACAAGTAGTCCTCGTCGCCTCGGTAGTAAATTAAAGTAGTACCGACGGCAAGATGTGGTGATATCTCCATTCCGGCGCCGGCAGACCATTCTCTGACCCCGCCGGTTGCTTGTTCGAGAGCGTTCTCGGTGTAAATACCGACAGTCCCCGACGCAAATGTATAGGTGCGGTCGAACGATTTTGCACGATTAACGCCAAACGCCAGTACCAGCGATCCGCGATAGGTGGGCACCGGAACTGTCAGACTAAGTGAGTTCAGACGGGTCTTGGTAAAATCGTCGGTGGCGGCCCGCGATCCGGGGGCCGCGAGCCAGTTGGATACACACTTGACTCTCTCGTGCGACAGTGCGCCATAAAATTCGGGGCGTTTTACGCGCACCAAACCGGCGGGATTATAAAGCAATGCAGTACCGTCGAGCACTGATGCGGTGACCGCCTCGCTCATTCCGACTGCGCGACCACCAACACCAAAGAAGTTGTCGGCTGAGGACTCGTTGAAAGTGTCGCCTGTACTGCTTTGGGCATAGAGCATCGCCGCAAACAACAAGGTCATCATGATAGAGAGTTTTAGTAGACGGGGAATAGCCATCGTTTTCCTCACTTTTCACCCCGGCGTTTGGGCGGTTTCTTGTCCTCAACTTTGGCAGGTTCTTTTGGCTTGTCGGGCGGATTGGTGACAGTGCCTCCACCAGTGGCGGTTCCTCCACCCGGTGTTACGATGACTGGGGGGTTATTAGCGCCGGTATTAAAAGACGGGGGAGTGAGTGTATCCTTCAGAATGATGCCCTGCACGGGGAAAGAATAGGGAGGTTCCAGCCCGCGTCGAGTACCCGGCTTGCTGCCCTGTTCCACTTGCCCGCCACTGCTGCCGCCATTGCTACTATTGCTATAGTAATAATCCCACCACCAAGGGTAGGCATAATACTGTCCCCAGCGGGAATAGTCGCGATAATAACCGGGATAGTAACCGTAGTAGTAACCGTAGGGGTACTGCTGATAATCCTGATGACAACTCACGCAATCGCGATTACCGTTTGCATGTTCAGTAGTCTCTCCGGTGTTATCGGCCTGCATCACCGACGGATGCTTGATGATGGTGTAGCATCCGTGAATGGTAATCAGCGCGCCGATAAGGATCGCGCCGATAATGAATATCTTCTTAGTCACAGGATCACCTCACAGTCAAAGTTTAGAAGAACTCGAGATACGTTATTCGCAATCCCCGGGTGAAGGAATTGACATCGGCTCGGTTCTCGAAGAGATTCTGCAGATCAAGACCCAATTCCAGGCGTTCCGAGAAAATCCACCGTATTCCGACGTTAAAATAGCCCCAACCCTTCCCCGAGTGCATAGTCACATCGTTCAGATTCGCCTTGTCATATCTGTTGTCGTTGAGCGCCAAGTCGTATTCGGCAACTAACGAAATGTCGTTTTGAAGCGACAAATCAGCGCCAAAAAAGACGGTCATATCCTTGTCCTTGTCAACATCGGATTCGAGCGAGTAGTTGACACCGGCATGCAGGCCCGATGACCATTGGTAGGTCTGATAGCCTTTCGATGCCACGGCATAAAAGCCCTTGGACTTATACATGAAGCGTTTGAGGTCGCTGAAATAATGTCCATAGCCCTGTCCATCGTAGCCGATGGCGATCGCAGGCAGCACGGTTGTTTCTGAAATCAACTGATACTTCACCTGAAAAGCGATATTGTCCTGCCAAGTAGCTTTACCCTCGCCCAGAATCTGCTCGCCACCGTACGAAACTCCCAGCATAAACTTGCGATGTAGCCCGATACCGGTCTGCGCGATTAAACCACCGTTAGAAGTGGTGCGCATCTTGAAGTCGAAACTGGCGCGCGGCAAAGTCGCCGCCGTGGGGCAATCGATCAACTGGCGCGGCGGCATGTTGTCATAGCTGTAAATCCGCCTAACTTCCTGATCTCTGCCCTGATCTCTGTCTGTCTGTGCATTCAGTGATGTAACCATCAGAATCACTGCTAACCATGTAAACACGAATCTCGGCATTGGTGCCTCCTCAAATTCTCTCCAGAAATAACACAGAGATGAATCTAAGGTGCGCGCACCGAGGGTCAACAACAACTTGCCATCCGTAGCTTTTAGTCTGACCATTAGACAGCAACGTCCGTGCCGCTCTTGCGCATATCAGATATCGCGACCTCTAAACGCTTGGCCAACTGTGCCGTTGGCTGGCGGCTGTCTCTCAAAGGTTCTACACTGGAAAAGGCTGTACGACCAAAATGATGCGGAATGGACAGAGGTTAAGCACAATCTTTGTGCAAAGTCGGAGAATCAAACGTGATAGTCGCGACCCCGTTGGAATCGGGGCGAACGGCTGCTATTGGTGTGGTTGGGCGAAGTTCTCTATAGTCACGATCTCGCTTAGGGGTTTGCGATCCGAAGCTGGCGGTACGAAATGCGGATAGCCGAGGGAGATGAGACAGACGACTTTGATTTCCTCCGGTATCCTCAACAGCTTCTTGAGCTTTGCCTCGTTGAAGGCGCCGATCCAGCAGCTTCCAAGTCCCAATTCGGTTGCTTGCAGCATCATGAATGAAGCCGCCACAGCCAAGTCCATCGTGTGGGTTGCCTCGCCATTAGGCAGGACAAGGTCTGATTTGACTGCGCAGCAGCAGACCACAGTATCAGCTTCCGCCAGAAACGCATGCTCGTCACAGGCATGGACTAGATTTTCTTTGGTATCTGACTTGCGCACGACAACGAATTTCCAAATCTGCTGATTGCGGGCCGATGGCGAAAGCCGCGCTGCTTGCAGGATCAATTCGAGTTTCTCTGGTTCAATCGGTGTGCTGGTGTAAGACCGCACTGATCTGCGTTTGCTAATTGCTTCTGAGACATTCACTTATCTGTAACCTCTCCAAAGAAAAGCCGCTCGCGCGACCCGTGATCGCTTCTCTGACGTCCGGTAATAGTACGGCGGAACTATCCGATTTGTCTACCGAAGTCGAATATAATCAAGGAGATAGAAAATGCCAAGCAGCAAGTAATTTGCCGAAGGAAGTTCGCCCGTAGGTCTTGTCTAAGTGGGAGCAGCCAATCAGAAACCGGCGGAAAATTCGATTTAGATGGATTTTCGGGAACTGTTTGGCTCGATTGTTTGTAGATTAGATCAGAACACGTTACGACAGAGGAAAGATGCCAATGCTGAACCGAGATACGCTTCCTGATCTGGATTTAATGCGCCGGGTGCAGGAAGGAGAAATGGTCTCCTACAACACTCTGGTTAATCGATACAAAGACAGATTGTTCAATGTACTTTACCGGATGCTTTCTTCGGAAGATGAAGCCAACGATCTGCTTCAGGAGACATTCCTGCGTGTTTGGCAGCACAAGATGTCGTACGACTTTCGCTTTGCGTTTTCCACCTGGATATACACGATAGCGCTTAATCTGGCGCGCAATGAACTCCGCCGGCGGAAGAAAATTAAATTCCTCGACATTTTTGATTTTGCCGACAAGCTGGCTGCGAAGGAAGAGAAGAAGGACACATCCGCCAACCTAAAGACGCTTCTCGAAGCTGAGATGAAAAGATTACCCGAAAAATACAAAACCGCCTTTTTGCTTCGCGATGTTGACAATCTCTCCTACGAAGAAATCGCTCAGGTGTTGGGAGTGCCATTGGGTACGGTCAAGTCGCGAGTAAACAGAGCGCGCGCCATTTTGCGCACCCGTCTCAAACCCCGTTTGGAGGAGTCTTATGAATTGTCGAAAGGTACAATACTACCTATCAACATTCTCTGAGGGCTCGTTCTCCTCGGACAAGCTTAGCGAAGTGGAGGTGCATATAAGGAATTGCAAAAGCTGTGAACGCGAGAAGTTCATTCTCGAAGAAATACTTGTCGCAGTTCGATCGCTGCCCACTAAGACGACGCCAGATGACTTCAATCTGAAGCTGTTCAACCGAATCTATGCCGAGCAAAATAACCCCAGCGAGAGCTATCTGCCGACACCTGAGTCGTCATGGATCCGACGGCCGATCGGCTGGGTTTCGGCGTTGGCTACTGTGGCGGTGGCGGCACTGATTACCATGGTCTTCCTGCAAAGACCGGTTGGTTCTCCCGACCTGCCGCTTAACAGTCCAGCCTATTCACAGGTCGAATCGACTTCGCCGGTGTCGACACCCTCGGGAAAGCACGTAGGCAACCGAATTCCAGTGAGCGCCTATGAAAACATCATTGGCGTTTCGGGCTCTGCCTCGAATTACCGTGCCACCAATGTGTCTCAGGTCAGAACACTTCGTCTTGCTGACGCGAGAGTTGAGTCTCTGTATGTGGAGATGATGAGACGGCTCGGTGCGG
Source organism: uncultured bacterium (assembly GCA_903903945.1). Taxonomy (GTDB): domain Bacteria; phylum Zixibacteria; class MSB-5A5; order CAIYYT01; family CAIYYT01; genus CAIYYT01. Next base: position 11,415 of record CAIVAP010000274.1, read on the forward strand.
AACCATACCCTAATATGCTACGTGCCGACACTCGTTACTACGAAATGCGTTCGCCCTTCGCGCGGACCGGAAGCAACGGTTCACCCTTATTGAGGAATGCCGCCAGCACAATTAGCTATTGATATCGCGTACATGTTGACAGTATTGTCGCCCTGTGGTGAGGATGACCTCCGGTTATCAAACATCACGGGGCGATTTTTTCTTGGCAGTTGATATCCGGATTTTTGGGACTGTTGAAAAACCTCGGAATTGTCATTGCGAGGAGTCCCGCAGGTGCGGGACGACGAAACAATCTGCGCGCCTGTATCTGGGAAAGTGCAAATCGGGATTGCTTCGTCGTGCTCACACCCTGCGTCACCTCACCGCACTCCTCGCAATGACACGGTCTGGGGTTCTTCAACACTCCCCTGATGGGTCGCCATCGGGTCATTTTGTTGTATCCTCCGGATTGACAAAAGATTAAATTGGTTAACTGTGACGGAAACCGGGGTAGGGTTCTTTTGACAGATGGAACGAGTTACAGCTATTGCTGCTCTGGCGGCGGCCTTATCGCCAGGAAACCTTGGCCATTTACGGGTAATGTTGCCTGAAGTTGTGCCGGCGCCGTTGCTGCCGGCTGTGGCCTATGAGGTGCTGCTGCAATCGCATTTGTTTTTTGGTTTCGCGCAGGCTATTGAAGCGGCCAAGGTTTTTGCGGAGGTAGTGCCGCGCGAGGGGGCGGACGGCAGTTTCGTGACTGCTAATGAGATAAGTAGCGAGGAGCTACAACGGCGTGGTCGGGCGCTTTGCGAGCAGATTTATTACCCCAACTTCGAGCGTTTGCTGTCCAACCTTGGTAAGGCATCACCGGAATTGGCCGAGTGGATGGTTGTGGACGGTTACTGCAAAGTGTTGTCACGTCCGGGACCGACGGCGTTGGAACGGGAGATTGCGAGCATCGTGTTTTTGGCCATCTCCGGTCATCCAGTGCAATTGCACAGCCATGTGCGTGGCGCTCGTAATCAGGGGGCGACGCCCGGCTTAATCAGGTCGGCCTTGGGGGCCGGCGTATTGTCACGCGAGCAGATGGACGCCGTAGAAACCAAGGTGGAGCAGGTGTTTCGTAAATGAAGTTCTTCTTGCACATACCGATAGCCCTGATTCTGATTCTCTTCGGCGCGGTGGCGGTGACTGTATATGTCATTACGCAGACAACGCTGGTACACCGCGGTATTAACATGTTGTTGGCGCAATACATCGAATCCAAGTACAACGTCAAGATCGATTACGGTGAAATCGGAGGGTCGATGTTTGAATATCTTACAGTCGACGACGTACGGGTCGATTTTGAGAAGGCGCCCCATCGCTACCGGTTGCTGAAGATCAAGCGCCTTGAAGCCCACTATAACTTCAACAATATTCTCCATGGAGTCTGGCACGTCGATAGTCTGATTGTCGATGAGCCGACTCTGGTGCTACGCTCGGACAGTGCAGGCAAGCTGCTGATACCTGAACTGGGAGGCAAAGGAGATTCGAAGTCAGAGAGTAAGTTGAAGATAGCGGTCGACCATTTCCAGGTGAGCAACGGTCGCTTTGAGTGGTTTAAGCCGCCATCGACATACTACGTCGACGGCGTCACAATCATCGGCGCTGCCTCGCTGAACAATGGCGATCTTCGGGCCTCGATTGATTCGGTATCGCTCAATTACTCAGAGAAGGGATTTCATCTCAAGGAACTGAGGTTAAGCGCCATCATTGAAAACAAGGCGATTAGAATTGACTCGCTGTACATCCTGACTGACTCTTCCCGGTTGAGTGGTGGAGGTGTCTATCCGCTTGATTCGGCATCGTCGTATCATTTTGCTTTCAAGAACAGCCATATCTCGATGCACGAGCTTTCGAATATCGCCGGCCTCAGCCTGGTAGGTGGCTTTGACTTCTCTCTGCAGGTAACCGGGCGAGGCGCCGAGTTCGGCGGTAATGCCGATCTCGACGGCACTTTCTTTGAGCGCCGCCTAGGGCCGCTGAATACCGACTATGCCTATGCTAACGGCGTCTTGAGTTTCCGCAATCTCAAGGGGCAAGCGTTCGATGGTTCTGTTGAAGGTTCGATGGACATGAACCTAATAGCCCGACCGGAGACCTACTCCGGCGACCTGCGCGTTACCGGCGTCAATCTCGATAGGATTGTGCCCAAGACGTTCAGGTCGCGAATCAACGGCGCAATGCAAATCAATGGCTCGGGACTTGGCGCTAACAGCTTCAATCTCGATCTTGACGTTGCGTGCGGCAAAGGGAGCATTGATTTCGTCAATTACGATTCCCTGAACGGTATGATCAGCGTGAATGTCAATGACATGTATTTCCATCCCGGATTTGCGCTGAATTACAAACACTCCCGGTTTACGGCCGAGGGTGTAGTTGATTACAATGGCGAGATGATGCTGAACGGTGATTTTGCCACGACGCAGCTTGCTGATTTCTGGGGCGATCTGTTCATAAAGGAGCTCTCAGGGGGAGCGCGTGCGAGTTATGTCGTTACCGGTTCGGATATTGACCCTGATATACGAGGTGTGTTCTTTGGCGATTCTTGCAGTTTCTACGGCCTGACGACAGACAGTATGATGGCAACCTTCGATATCAAGAGTTTCCTCTATCGTCGCCTTGGCAGTGTAGAAGCCAAGACTTACAAGAGCGACGTGTGGGCGCTGCCGGCTGACAGCCTGGTGGCCACTGTGGATATTGATTCAAATCTGGTGACGATCGGCAAAGCGAGGCTCTATCACCCGCGCTATTCGATGGAGGCCAAGGCGCTGGCGATAGTCGCGGACTCGACCGCTTCGGTTGAAGTATCGGATTTCCAATTCACGTTCGACAGCCGGCAATATGCAAACACGGCACCGATACCGGTAGAGTTCCTGACCGATCGAATTGTGGTCGACAAGGCAACTATGAAAGGCAAAGAAGGTGAAGTTGGGATTTATTGCGATTACGGCTATGACAGCACGATTGTATTGCGCGCCGAGACTCAGTCTTTTGAGGTCTCTCCCTGGCTTAGAGACCTGCAACTCGACACATTGCTGACAGGTACCCTGAAACTCAAAGGCGAAATGACCGGCAAGTTGCGTGCACCCAAGATCAAGCTTGAAGGAAGCGTGTCTGATCTGGCGTACGGGGCTGATTCGTTGGGTACTCTGGCCACGACACTCAGTTTCAAAGATTCTGCGGTCATGTTTGATAATCTGACGCTGCATTTTGACGGCGGTACCGCCACCGCTCAGGGAAGATTCCCGCTGATATTGAATTTCGACAGCGGTTTGGTGGTGGTGCCGCAAGAGCCGATGGCGCTTACGGTCAAGTCGTCAGGCAATGATCTTTCGATTCTATCCTCGCTGAACGACAATCTGGAGTCACTAACGGGGGACTACGACTTGCAGCTTGATATCTACGGTACGCCGCAGCAACCGCAGACGAAAGGTTCCTTCGATCTCAAGGATGGGACTGCCAAAATATATCAAATGGAGAATCCGATAGAGAACATTCAAGCCCAGGTGACCTCTCAGGACAAGTTGATCACTCTGGAATTGGCCGAGGGGAAAGCGCGCTACAAGGGCAAGGAAGGGACCGTGCGCGCTGGGGGAAAGATATTGATCAGAAGCCTGCAGTATTTCGATTATGACCTGTCGGCGGTCGCATTCGATTTGCCGGTGAAGTACGATCTTGGCGATATCTATGGGCTGTGTGACGCTGACCTCGAAATCAAAGGTTACGATCCGCCAACGATTAAGGGGAGCGTGACTGTCAAAGAGGCCACCTACTATGACGAGTTCTCCACACAGGCAGTCAACGCCGCTATCGAGGCCGCGGACACGATAGCCACCTGGGACTACGAGCTTCATTGCCTGTTGCTGCCGGGATCGGTAGTGATCAAGAACTCCGATGTCAACATGGTGGCGGGCGGTGACGGCGACCTGGTCGTGTTGAGACAGAAAGCAAAGGACAATTACTTCGGAACCCTGAACATTACTCGGGGCTCATATTACTTTGGCGATCTGAAGTTTCAAATCGAATCGGGCAGTCAATTGATTTTCGATAACATCGAACAACCTGATCCGAAGCTGAATATTAGAGCCAGCGCCCGTCTGCGCACATATTCGGGTGAGGCTTCCACCTCGGCATACGATCAGCTTGATCTGGTGATCGGCGGTACACTGCTCCAGCCGACAATCGATGCCGCTCCCGGATCGGCGTATTCGAATCAGGATATCGTAACGTTGATTGTGATGAACCAACCAGCTACGAGCAATCCCAATGACCCATATACCAGCACACCATTACAGAGCCGTATGCAAGTGCGAGGGCTCGGCATGTTGACCAATTTGGTGAGTCAGAAGCTGAGTCGAACCTTCGGTGTCGAAGTCTTTGAACTCACTCCTACTTACAACAATAGGAACTCGATATCCGGGGCCGCGGTGACGTTTGGCCTCTACACCTTGCCTAATGTCTATACCTATGTCTCGTCGCTTTCGCTGGACGGCAAGGCGGAGTACGGCGCCGAATACCGACTGGGTCGACACGTTTATACTGCCGTCAACCTTGACCGCGACAAACTCTGGCGGCTCGCGCTGAACTTGAAATGGGAGTTTTGATGAGACTTCCGGCACTGATCGTGTTGTTCTGTTTGCTTGCTCAGATTGCCGCCGGTGCGGAGTTTACTCCGGAAAAGCGCAAGCTTCTGACCAAGCGGCCGCGTATCGAGAAGATCATCATCTCCGGCAACCGGAGTTTTTCGGAACGGACAATCAAGAAAAAGCTGTATTCCAGAGAGGATGGCATCTGGCAGAGTCTCGGGCTAATGCGAAGTAACCGTTTCGCGAAATCCAACCTCAGTTATGATCAGAAATTGCTTGAGTATTTTTACAAAGATCAGGGATTTCCCGATGCCAAAGTCGATATCGATTTTTCGGGTTCGCCCGAGACTGCAATCGCGACAGTCTATGTCAATATTGACGAGGGGATTCGCTATCGGATTGCTTCAGTGACGGTTGCAGGCGTACTGGGGCACGACGTAGACAAAGTACGGTCCGAGTCGAATCGACTCCGACCCGGTGATTACTTCAGGCATTCGGTCAGCGAAGCGGTCAAGCAGGATATCAAGAGTTATTTTGCCAATAGCGGATATCCATATGCTCAGGAGACCGATTCGCTGCTTAAGAATAACAGCGACAGCACAATCGCCATCAACATTGCGATAAGCAAGGGCGATCTAGTGGCGTTTGGGAGTCTTGTCGTTGATTCAACAATCAATACGCAGAGAAAGGTGTTCGAAAGAGAGGTGACCTTCAAGCGCGGGGATGTCTATAGCCGCGACAAGCTGTTCGAATCTCAGCAGCGGTTGATACGTACCAATTTGTTCAGCTATGTGTCGTTGCATAGTCCCGACTCGATGAGTCGGCGCGACAGTCTTATGCCCGATTTTCGAGTCAGTGCAATGGAACGTCCGCCGAAGTATGTCACTTTCGGCGCCGGCGCCACTCAGGATATAGAAAGGGATTTTCTCTGGGCTATTTCGGGATCGCTCGGCAATCGCAATATCAACGGAACCGGCAGAAAGATGCTGTTGGAATCAAACACCCTCTTTCAGGCGTTCAGCAAGTGGGGATTCGTCAAACAGCATTTCGAGTTTGGCTACACCGAACCGTATTTGTTCCGCATCCGCATGCCCTTGATATTCACTTTCACATATGAGCCGGGCGTGCGCTCGCTGTTGCAGGATTACCGGATTCAAACGATTGGCTTGGATGCTACTCTGGTCCGCGAGTTTTCTCTCTGGACTAAACTCTCATTATCGGGTACTTACGAGCAATTCCGCATATCGGGCGTGGATTCTGTCAAAGCGCAACAATACAAAGAAGAGTTGGGATTGAATGTTGATCGCGAGATCTCGCTGGCGTTGGAAACCGACACGCGACCGCTGCTTAACAAATTCAATCCGTCTTTCGGTTCGCTGACGCAATATGAACTGACCTATGTTGGCGGTCTGTTGGGGGGTGACAACAGTTTCGTGCGTGCCGTCTACAGTTGGGCGAAATACAACAAGTTCACGAGCAACGGCGTGTTTGCATCGAGGATTAAACTGGGCTGGGTAACAGAATTCGGCAAGTCGACAGAAGTACCAACCAAGGAACGGTTCTATCTCGGTGGCGCCTATACCGTGCGAGGGTTTAGCGAGAATGCACTGGGACCGGCAGACTCAACAGGTGATCCCGCCGGTGGAGAAGCCATCGGGCTCATAAATCTGGAACTACGCAAACCGCTTTTCTGGCAAATCTGGGGTTCGGCGTTCGTCGATTGTGGATACAATGTTGCGAAAATCGAAGATGTATCATTTGGCAGTCCGGCGATAACACTCGGTGTCGGTGTGCAATGGGTATCGCCGGTTGGACCAATTCGCGTCGACTACGGCAGGCGCACGAATATCAATGACTATCCGTCCGGTGGCTCGTTCCATTTTAGCATTCTGTATGCATTCTGATTGAGGAGACAGATAGGTGACGAGACCGGTTATTGGTGTTGTGCTGGCATTGACGGCGGAAGATCACGATTTTGTGCCGCAGCCGGCTTATCGTTTTGAGTATCTCAAGCAGCAATACTACGAAGCGATTGAGCAGCAGGGTGGACTCACGATTGGGATTCCGTCCACCGAGCGGTTGGAGACTATCGAGCAGTATTGCGATATTATCAACGGGTTGCTGCTGGTCGGCGGGGAGGATGTGAATCCGAGCACGTACGGCGAGGAACTCGATCCGCTCTGCAAGCCGATGATGCCACGTCGCGATCAATTTGAATGCCAATTGATCGACGCCTGTCAGCGAAGACAGATTCCGATTTTGGGCATTTGTCGGGGCTTGCAGATAATGAACATCGCTTTCGGCGGCACACTCTATCAGGATCTCTCGCAGATGCCGGGCGCTGCGAATCACGGGCAGGTTGGCGAATTGGATTTTTCTTTGCGGCATCAGGTTGAGATCGTTCCGGGCACCAGACTACATCAGATAGTCGGCGCCGATCGCATCGAGACCAATACCGGTCATCATCAGGGCATCAAGCAACTCGCTAATGGCTTGACCGTTTCGGCGAAGACGGCGGATGGCGTTATCGAAGCGATTGAGGGGAATGGTTTCACGATCGCGGTGCAATGGCATCCGGAAGCGTGGTCATGTGATCCATATAGCCGCAAGCTGTTTGCCGGCTTCTGTGAGGCTGGCACCACGACAATCGGGCACAAGAAATAACCACTCGCCGTCGCTTGGCACCCGATTTGGGGCAATGACACGCCCCGCAACCGGAACTCCTTGACAACTTTGCCCGAATTGCTTTCTTAGAGCGATCAGTTTGTGGTGAGGGGTCAGGCTACAGGTTTCGCTCTCAGAACCGAAGGCTTTGAACCGGTTGATAATGAATGAAATTGACCCCGTGCTTGCATAATTGTTTGCGAGGCCGCAAGTTACACGCGCTTCGGTGCGGGTAATCAAGTATGCCCTGTGAACCGACATGTTACAAAGTGTTTGACGCGAAGCTTCTCAAATCCGTTCAACTCGAATCATCCGGGTTCGAGTTTTGTCCCGAGATAACGGCTAAGGTCTTACGGAAGGGAGTTAAGATCAAGGAGATTCCGATATCGTACGCTCCTTGAGATCGCGAACACGACAAGAAGACAATGGCGTGGGATGGCGTGGCAGCCATCTGGACTCTGCTGAAATACAGGGTAAAGGCGCCAAAGTAGTTGCAGCAGGCAGACAGATCAGGTTTTGCGGACCAAGAAACAGAGGTTCTGAAAAGGTTGAGTTTGGGAATGCCGGATAATCGGGGATTGAAATTGGTTGCCGACCTGAAATGCCATAGAACTGGAGAAGCTCAGGAGGATGACAAAATTGAAGACTAAGATTATATTGACTCATTGCTACCCGACCTCAGACCACATGACAACAGGGCTGTTTGTTAAGGACTGGAAGACGAGGTACTTTGAGGGTGAAGATTTTACGCTGATGCATTATCCGTTCGGTGGAATTATGCTGTATTCCAAGAACGTGTTCAAGCTATTAAGATATTTGTACCGAGTGGCAAAGGCAGTGAAATCAATTGACCAGCAGTCAACAGTATACGCCCATTGGTGGATTCCCATTGGGTGGTTGGCAACCAGAAGCAAGGGACAAGTGGAAGTCATTTGCCACGGGTCTGATGTGTACTGGTTGAAGAAACACAAATTCGTTGCCAAGGTCTTGGCCAAATATGTTCGAAGGGTGCAGTACTGGACGTTCGTTTCCCAGCATCTGAAATCAGAGTTTAAGAAGCTGTATCCGTTTGTACCAGAATCAATAATGGTGGTACAGCACATGCCGGTGAACAACCTGATTTTCAAAGGAGAATGTTCGAGTAAGACAGAAGATTCGTTTGTGACTTGCGGGGCGATGATTCCTCGTAAGAACACAGAATTGGCGCTGTGGTATGTGAAGAACGAGGATCAGAGAACCGGCAAGAAGCATCTTCTTTATGTGATTGGCGACGGGGATTTGAAAGGGGATTTGGAGAGACTAGCACATAATCTAGGAGTGAACGCGATTTTCACCGGGATGCTCCACCCTGAAAAAGTGGCCGGAATCTTTAGCAGCTGTGAGAAGTTCTTGTTGTTCTCTGACGATGAAGGCTACGGTCAAGTAATCGACGAGGCGAAGTTGTGTGGGTGTCAGACTATAGTGACCGCCGGGGACGGGAAAGAGGAACATGCGGATATTGTATTGCCGATGCCCCAACGTGGACGACTGATTAAGATACGAAACGGATACGTTCCGTGGGAACGACTGTCCGGTGAAATATCTGTGGATTACGAAGACCCACGCTAAGAGGAAACACTGCAATTGAAGAACTCTGAGAAAGGGATGCCAACCAAGTTTGTTTATCATCGTGGGAAGCTCAGAGCATCAAGGGATAAGCATCTCGTGCGAGCGGGTTCTCGGTTGGTAGCCGACGCAGTAGCTAAATTATACGACGAGTACATTCCGAAATACGCACGCGGGCGGTTGATAGATTTGGGTTGTGGAGATGTTCCACTGTACGCGGCGTACAAAGAGCATGTAAAGGATAACATATGTGTGGACGTCATTGAAAGTGAGCACGTGGATTACGTATGCGATCTTTCGCAGCCACTTCCGTTTGGGGATCAAGAATTTGATACCATTATCCTGTCGGATGTTCTTGAGCATATAGCTAGGCCAGAAATACTATGGTCGGAGATGGCGAGGATCTTGGCCGAGGGTGGGAAGGCCTTGATCAACGTCCCGTTTTATTACTGGGTGCACGCTGCTCCACATGATTACTATAGATATACGGAGTGGGCACTGCGGCGGTTCGCGAAGATCAACGGCTTTGAAATCGTGGTCTTGAAAACCGTTGGGGGGTCTCCAGAGGTTGTGGCAGATGTAGTGGCTAAGCATCTTCAAGTTGTTCCCGTATTAGGAACGTTTTTGTCCTCGGCTGTCCAATATCTGGCACAGGTTTTTGTACGGACTGCGGGTAAGAGATTGGCCGAAAAAACAAGTCCAGTGTTTCCGCTGGGATATTTTATGGTAGTGAGAAAGGGGTTGTAAGTGATCTTGATCCACGAATTGCCGATTGTCTGTGTCTTGATATCGCCGACGAGGAATTGTCAGATATTGGGTCGGGCACAGATTACGAATCGGTGAAGGCAAGCATGTGACAAATCGTTTGGTGGACGAAGTTAGCTCCACAGTTTCCGTCAGTATTCCGTCAGTTTATCTTCTTGACAAAACTGAAGATGTGACGTAAAATACAAGGGGATTTGCGCATACGGGGCTGCACGAATCGAAGAACTGTCAGTAATGAAGAAGGCACGATACGCAGGAATGACTATGGCACGAGCAATAGACCCCCAATATCAGGCAAAATACATGCAGGTCTGGTCTAGTTTGACCGACCATATGTTCATTGCCGCATATACGCACAAGAATCCGATGATGCGCTGGCTGTTCTGGAAACGCCCTGAAGTAGCGTTGCGACTGGCTGGGGATGTTCGCGGGAAGAAGATATTCGATTTCGGTTGCGGGTCGGGTGTTTTGCTGAAGCACCTGTCGCAGCATGGGGCGTCGATTCGGGGTTGTGACCTCGATCCGACAGCGGCCCTCAAGGTTTGCGAAACAATGGCAATTAAGGCGGACATTCGCCGCGACATCGAATCAATCACACAGATGGGCGAGAAATACGACCGTATTTTTGCCCTTGATGTTCTGGAGCATGTCGACAATCTCGATTATCTTCTGGATCATTTGATTGCCAATCTTTCTGACGACGGTCTGTTCATACTATCGGGGCCTACGGAATCCGTTTTCTATCGACTTGGGAGAGTCTGGGCCAGAAACTCCAGCAACACACCGCAGGGCTTCAATGCCGACAATCATCTGCGGACGATTTACGACATCGAGCGTAGGCTGCAGAGCAAGGGACTCAAACGACAGGTGATGCGACGGCTTTATTTCCCCATAACGCTATTTCGCATTTCCTCATGGAAGAAGTGAGGACGCGCCGATCGAGGCAGTCGACCTGAATGAAATAACGATGAAACTTTCAATAGTAATTCCCTGCTATAACGAGAAGCGAACGATTTTCGAGATCCTGAAGCGTGTCGAGCAGGCGGATATCGGTTCGGTGGAAAAGGAGATCGTGATTGTTGATGATTTCTCGACCGATGGAACCCGAGAGTTGTTGCAGAGCAACGGTATGCCGCACAAAGTGATTCTTCACGATAGAAACATGGGCAAGGGAGCAGCTGTGCGGACGGGGTTCCAGCATATTACCGGCGACGTTGTGATTATTCAGGATGCCGACTTGGAATTAGACCCAAATGATTATCGACACTTGATAGAGCCGATTCTTCGCGGTGAGTGCCAGGTGATATACGGCTCTCGCTATCTCAGAGGGAACAAGTTGCACTCAGGAATGCTCGCTTACGTCGGCGGCAAGTTTGTCACTTGGGTGACCAACATTCTGTACGGATCGGACCTGACTGATGAGCCAACCTGCTACAAGGTGTTCTCTCGCGAGTTGCTCCAAAGCATTCCGCTTACATGCAAGCGCTTTGAATTCTGCCCTGAAGTTACTGCCAAGATTCTGAAACGGGGGATAAAGATTAGAGAGTTACCGATTGCTTACTACCCGCGCAAGGCACATGAAGGCAAAAAGATCGGGTGGCGCGATGGTTTTGAAGCGGTCTGGACGCTGATAAAGTATCGGTTCACCAACTGAGCAGCCCGCGCTCTTGGACCCCGCACTGGACATCATGCAGTCTATCGACCAGAGTCGCTGTCATTGGCCTGCCGCTCAGTTCGGCGGCAATTCAATTCTGTCTTGCTTATGGCTCGGCAAAGATTATGTTAGTTTGTGTGGCACACGAGCCGCATCAGCTTTGAGAGATTATTGGGAGTAGATGAGCGTTTCGAAGATCACGCATTGGCTGACAGACTTGCCGCGGCTTACCGAGGGAAAGAAGTTCTACATTGTTCTTGGCGCCCTCCTTCTCATCGGACTGGTTCTGAGGACACTCTATTTGGATGCGGATCCTCCCGCCGGCATCACCCGCTCCCAGGATTTCTCCACAGACCCTTTCGCATACACCATGTTTGCGAAGAACAAAGTCGATCTGGGTAATGCCAATCCCTTCAACGACCAACGCTGGATTCTTTACGAGCGATCAACCCAGACGATAGCGGCCTTGCTAGTCTACTCAGTTGCCGGCACCGGCAGAGCGGAAGGTAACTTCGTAGCGGTTCTTCTCAATATGCTGGCGATCACTTTCGTTGCTCTCGGAATGAAGAACTTCGGCTCGCGATTAGGTGCAATCGGGTTCGCGACTATCGCGTCCGTGAGCTATATTTTTGTCTTTTTTGGTCGCACTCCGTTTCTCGAAGCCTCTCAGAATTTCTGGTTATCGGCGGCATTCTATCTCTTTTCACTGGGCGGCAGGAGCAACCTCATGTTCGCCTTTTCCGGCGCAGCGACAGCGGCGGCCGCTTTCTTTGGCAAGATGCTCGCCCTAGGTACAGGTGGACTCTACCTGGCAACCTTTCTAACCCTCTTTTTTGCCAATCCCGTTGAGCGAAAGCTCACCGTTCGCCGGGGATTGCACTTCGGTGGTGGCTATCTTGCCATTGCGCTCTTCTGGCTTCTCTTTAGCTACCTGCCGCACACTAAAGAAGTCGCATCTTATCTCCATGAGCAAGGTCTTGGGCTCTACGGTGCGCCGCGCGGATTCCAGGATCTGCAATCCTTTCTCTGGCAACTGCACAGTCTGCTTTGGGAGAGCGAGTTTGTCAGGAAACTGCCACTGGTGTTCCTTCTCGGCGGCATCTTCTCAGCGGTAGTACTTTCTGCAGTGCAGAGAAGCCTTCGCGACAAGCGGCTGGTTCCCACAGTCAGTGTCGGTTCCATACTGCTCTTTTTCTGGTTTGTCTTTGGCTTTCTAACTCTGTTCCCATGGAACTACCGGCCGCTGCGCTATCAGACGGTGCTGATGTTTCCTCTGATGGCGATGGCTGCACTCATGCTGGCATCCCCCTGGGAATGGAGTCGGGGCAAAGTCAAACAAGAGAAAAAAAAAGACTCGGGTTCAAGGACAGTTTACGCGGCTCTGTTGTGCGGGCTCTGGTTGATGCCCCTGATCGGTACCGCTTTCTTGCAGTTGACCGACTGGAGCGGCTCGGAAAAGGCGCGCAGCAGCATACAGGCCTCAGTCTATATCTACTCCATTCTTTTCCTTGGAGTTGGAGTGGCGCTGACTTTCGGTACCCGCTTTTTCTCGGGTGTCCGGACCAACTGGCGGAAGATTGGTCAGTACACAGCGCTGCCGGTTCTGGTAACATTGCTGGTGGTAAGCCTCTGGCAATTTGCTGATTGGGTCAGGACGAGACAATACAGCCTTATCACTGCCGACCGTGATCTAACTGCCATCCTGAACAACGGGGCCGTTCTCTCCGGGTCTTATGCAGTTGCTCTGACGCAAGAGAACAAGCTGCCTTATGTCCACCACATGTTCGTTATGAAATGTGACCCGGACTTCTTCCGCACCTACCCGATCACGCACCTTGTCATGGACGAAGGAAACGACAAGCAAGCCCGCGCAGATTATCCGGAAGTGATGAGCCGTGCGAATCTCATCACTCGTTACATGATTCGCGGTTTCCCGGTGCGCCTGTATCGTGTCAGCGGTGTAACCCAAAACGCGCAGGCGAGACAATACGTGCCATCGGATTTCGAACGCGCGCAGGCGTTTATCAGTGAGCGCAACAATGACTCCGCCGTTGTGTATATGCAACGCTTTTTGAGCAGCAGCACGCCCAACTACTCGGCAAACCTGTACGCGGCGGATGCCCTCTATTCGCAGAACAAGTTCGCTGAGGCGCTCGATTTCTATCGCAAGGTGCAGCAGTTCTCTCCCGGAGACGGGCTTAGCGCCTTCAATTTGGCCAACTGCTTCATGGCAACGGAGACACCCGGCGGCAAGGGCGGCAATCTTGACTCGGCGCTGGCATATTACAAGATCGCCCGGAACTTGTACTCGCAAGACAAGAACCTGGCAGAAACGATTAAAGGATTGGAAAGACGTAAACGATGAACGGACGAAATAAAAGAACGAAAGTTTCGATCATAGTCCCGGCCCACAATGAGGAAGGGAATATCGAGCCGTTGATGACGGAATTTGACAACACACTACGAAGCTGCAACTTTCAGGCAGAGGTCATATTCGTCAATGATGGCTCAACCGATAAGACTGAGAACAAGATGCTGGAGGCGATGCGTCGCTACCATTTTGTTCGACTGGTAAAGAACCGGGTGAGAATGGGGTTGACGACGGCTCTGAACAAGGGCTTTGCGGCGGCACGGGGCGATATCCTGATATTTTACCCGGCTGATCTGCAATTCCACCCACGCGACATCCCGCGAATGGTTGATGCCATCGAGAATGGCACCGACATGGTTTGCGGCAAGAAAATCGGAGCCTACGGCAAGAAAATGGTGAGTTGGTTTTACAATCTTCTAACGCGGATGCTCTTCCCTAAGCTCAAAGTCACTGATATGAACTCGGTCAAGGCGTTCACGCGTGAAGTGTACGAGAGTATGCCTCCGATGCGCGAAGGTTGGCACCGCTATATGGCAGCTTTTGCGGCCTCGAATGACTTCATCGTTAGGGAGATTCCGGTCCACCTTTCCAAACGTCATTCCGGCAAGAGCAAGTTTCGGGGGTCATCACGAATCATCAAGGGCTTCACTGATCTGATCGCCGTCAAGTTTCAGGTCTCTGTTTTCGGTGATCCGATGCACCTGTTCGGGAAATGGTCATTGCTATTCTTTTTTGCCGGACTAATCGTCGCCGGCG
>CAIVAP010000275.1 GCA_903903945.1 uncultured bacterium
AAGAAGTAGTAATCGGTAGGCGAATCCAGCGGCCACCCCAAGGATTTGTCCTGACTAGGATAATTGTCTGGATCGAAGACGAATTCAGGATGCAAAGGATCAACATAGATGGCTTTGAGCTGGTCGATCGAAAACGGGACCTCGGTCACTTCCCAACGAGGAGGAGAATAGCTCAGATTCTCGCGATGACGCGAAAAGTCATAGTGATCATAGGAAGTGAGCAGAGCAAACTCGTTTAGCTGGAGCTTCTGCCCCATATAGACACGATAACCCTCGAAATCCTTCTTATGAGAGAAAGGATCCTCGGAGGTTTCCGATATCTTGCCGTTCCAACGGACCGTAACCTTGCCCGGCGATGATGAGTACTCCAGAATCGGCACCGTCGGGGGGGGAGGACCTTTGAAATCAGGCACGCCATCACCGGTCACGTAAACAGAGTCACCAGTACACGGGTTCTTGACACTTTGACCCTTGTAATGATCGCTGTCCGTGTCAACACCGGGGTTATCATACACCCACGCGGCCCATTGAGCATTGGTCGCAAAATCGGTGAAGTCGAGTTTGTTGTAAAACTGCTGTGGATCAGTGGCATCGAAATACTTCTGGAAGTCATCGGGTTTAACGTGGAATCCTTCACCACCAATGTATCCGATCGTAAACGGCACCGTATCACCTGGAGCAATATCAAAGGGACCAAACGAAAATAAATACCTTGTATCATAGCCGTCGGCCAGATTGGACGCAATGCTCGCCGGGGGCGGCAACCAGCCGGTCGCCGAGTGATCGACCGCCGAAAAGATTTGATCGTAGTCAAACTCGCGAACCGACATGATGTAGTACTTGTTCTTGTCGCCTTCAGGGGTTCCCAAACCGCCCGTGCCAAAATTACGGTTGTTTTCCTGCTTGCGTGGTCCCCAGTCGAGGTTGGCATCATCTCCATTTGATACCCACCAGTTGAATGAGAATTTCAACTCGGGATTCGGGGATCGCACTACACGAGTCCCTGCCACAGAGGTAGCCGACGTGGCCCCGAACAGCCCACTCCGGTCGGGATCGCCATCATTGTCTGCCGTCCAAGCGATATTGATCGAGTCCTCGAGGTCTTTACATGCCGGCGACGGTACAGTGAACTTATAACCAGAAATGTCATCATCAAAGCCCTTATTCGTCGACGGGTGATAGTTGTCGGCGTCAACATAAAGCGCCATATATGCCTTGGTGATGTCTTTCGTATTGATGTTCACCAGCCGATAGTCAAGCAGAATGAAGTCCTCTGCATAACTATATGACCAGGAATAGCTCCGCTGTAAGATCTTAATTCCCAGCGGCTTATGGGGACGGTTATCAACCGGATCACGGATAGTCCAAGTATCATCTACCAATGTGTCAGTATACTCGGCGAAAAAATCCTGTTCACTGATGGCATCCTCGGAATAAAACTCAGAGCTCCGCCGATTCGATTTCTGGATAATACCGCCATTGGGAGCCGCCTGGGGATACATTTCATTGGTCTGTTGCCAGCCATCGGCACCAACCGACACCAACGTATCCTCTCCGACAATCGCTCCGAGCCAAAGCGCGCCCTGAAACAAGTAGTTCACTCCGGTGCCGGCCGGGAATTCAAACGACGGCGCATCCGAGCCCCTAACCACACCAGGACCAAGGCAGTACATTTCCCTGAGTTGACTCTGCTGAAACTGGCTGCCGAAGAATCCCCAATTCGTGATCGTGAA
>CAIVAP010000276.1 GCA_903903945.1 uncultured bacterium
CGCTCCTCGTCGCGAATGCTATCAAGAAATCGGTCTTTCTCCCAGAATGGATAATTGATGAACCCTCGGTTGGCCGCGTTCTCCAACCAAGACCACGCTTCCTCTTTTGCTCCGGCCAGACTCAGCAGAGCGCCAAGGTGATAGGACCATTCCGCGTCCCTGCGACACGACTGTTGAACGTCGGACGTTAACCGCTCAAGCGCTCCAAGCTTATCCTTCTGTAACGCATGGCGCATCACCTCTAAGAAACTGATCATTGAACTTGTTGGATTCTCTCTGACGCACTCATCAATGACCGAAAACGCCTCTTTGACGCTATCGCAATAGGCAAGCGACATAGCATAAAAGAATGTCTGGACGGGTTCTCTCAAGCCAATCTCGTGCGCTTTGCGATTTGCTTCACGCGCCTGCATAAATTCGCTTGTGAATAGCGCTATGCCTCCCTGCTTGACATACCTGTAAAGAGAATCTAATGGAAAAATGGTATTGCGCCTCTCTATGAGCGGCAGGGAGGCACTTACTTTGCCAACGTACGAATAGTACACTATCGCCAGACCGCTCAAAGCAGGTGTACTGTTCGGGTTGATCGCCAATGCTTCCTTGAAATGCTCCACCGCCTTTCGCTGATTCCCGAGAAAGGCGCAGTTGATCCACCCGAGCATAGCGTGGGCTTCAGGTAGTTCAGGGTCAAGGTTTAGTGACTTTTGCGCATAATCTTCGGCCTTCGAAATGTCCTCGTCCTGTGCGAAACCACCATTAACCATATTCCAGTAGCCCCAGGCCATTCCGCTATAGATGAGAGCGTTGTCTCCAACGATATCGAGACCCTGCTGAAGGTATCGCATTCCCCGGACTATGGCATCTTTTGTGCCTTTGTCGATTTCAGCTTTTCCTTCGAGGTAGTAGGCAAACGCCGCAGTATTGTTGAACGATCGTTTTCCCAGTCGGCGCGTTTCATCCGGTGTCAGTTGGATCCTGATGCCGTCGACGATGGCACGAGATACGCTATCTTGCATATCAAACACATCGTCCAGAGTACCGGCGTAGGTTCTGGACCAAAGATGGGTATCGGCATTGGCGTCAATTAGCTGCGCCGTGATGCGCAGTTCATTGCCGGCTCTACGAACACTCCCTTCGACGATGTACTGCACCTTGAGCGCTTTCGCGATCTCTGGGATCGTCTTGTTGCTGCCTTTGAAGGTCATCGAAGAGCTGCGGGAGATCACACAGAGCGACTGAACTAACGAGAGCTTGCTGGTCAACTCTTCAGTCAGGCCGTCACTGAAGTATTCCTGATCGGGGTCGGGGCTGAGATTTTCAAACGGCAGCACCGCCAGCATCTTTCGCTGAGCGGTCGGCTGCTCGCTTGTGAAGATGTTGGACTTGAATATGCCGTAAGCAGCCACAGCGAGCAGCACCAGAGCTATTGCACCACCTACAATTCGTCGTGTTCGGTTCTTCTTGGCTGGAATGTGCGTCAGCGATTGACTCGTTACTTTCATTCCCATCAGGTCGCTGATGACATCAGCAGCCGTCTGATATCTCAGAGCCGGGTCTTTCTGTAGCAGCTTGGACATGATCCGCTGCAACTCATCGGGAACACTTGCCTTGTATCGCGCCAGCGGCTCGGGAGTCTGCTGCGCTATCGCATTCATAGTTGCAGCAGGGGTTTCAGACTTGAATGGCGGTTTGCAGCTGATTAACTCATACAGCACCACACCGAACGAAAACAGATCGGAGCGATGATCCGTCGCTTTGCCCTGGACTTGTTCTGGTGACATGTAGCCAATGGTGCCCAGTGTCGAACCCTCTTTCGTCAGCTTGTCGGCACCGGCCACCGAGGCCAGTCCGAAGTCGACCAGCTTGGCGCGCCCCGACTGGCTGACGAGGATGTTGGCGGGCTTGATGTCGCGATGGGTAATGCCCGCCTTGTGCGCTTCCTGTAATCCCTCGCAGATCTGCAGGGACAAATCGATAACTCTGTCGAGCGGACAATCACCCTGTTTGATTAGTTCGCTAAGAGGTTGTCCCTCGACAAGCTCCATCGCAAAGAAGGGACGGCCGTTAAATTCACTGACTTCATAAATTGTGACTATGCTGGGGTGATTCAGCTTGGCAG